>JAGXST010000160.1 GCA_018335555.1 Actinomycetota bacterium
CTCGCGGAACTCGACGCGGGCCGCGAGGCCGCCGGGCCGCGCGTGTCGCTCTCCCGCCTCGAAGCCCCACCCCGCCCGCAGTCCCAGGACCGTGGCCAGGCACTGGTCGCCGGGCTCACACCGCGTCAGCGCCAGATCGCCCAGTTGCTCGGCGCCGGGGTGCAGGCGCGCACCATCGCCGAGCAACTCGGGACCTCACGCAGCAACGTGTACGCCGCCCGGAAGCGCATCGCCATCCATCTCGGGGTCGACCCGGACGAGGTGGCCACGACGGTCCGCACCTACGGGCTGCACCCCTGACACGCGCAGTTCAGGCGCCGGACACGTCCTCGCCGAGTGCCGAGGCGACCTGCCTGGCCGTCCCGGACGAGCCGCCGTATGGCGGCGCCGATTCGCCGACCAGTTCCTTGACGCGACGCGACAGCTCGAACGGGTCGACCGGCTTGAGCAGGGTGGCGTTGGCGCCCGCCCAGTCCGCGAGCCAGTCGTCCTGGATGCGCTCGACCATCACCAGCGAAGGCACGGGCTCGAAGCCCTCGAGCGCAGCCTGTTGGCGCAGGTCGTACAGGATCGCGAAGCCGCCACGCGGCCGCAGGTCCCCGTCGATGACGATCACGTCGTAGGCATCACGCTCGCGCAGCAGTTCCTGGCGGGCGGTCTCGGCGTCCTCGGCCTCGGTCACCTCGGCGTCGGCATGCAACTTCAGGGCGCTCACGGCCCGCAGACGCTCGGCAACGTTCTCGGCCACCACCAGGACACGCACGCGCGATTCCGTTCCCTCGCTCGATCTGATCGACCCGTCGGTCGCCGCAACCGTACCTCCCGCACACACGCAAGCCGTACCGGCCACCCCGCCGGAGCGCCTACCGTTGTCGGCCATGGCCGACCGGATCTACCTCGATCACGCCTCCTCGTGGCCACTGCGGCCCGAGGCGCGCCAGGCGTGGCTCGATGCGGTCGTCGTCGCCTGGTCCGACCCGGCCCGCGGGCATCGGGAGGGTCGCGCGGCCCGGGACCTGTTGGACCGGGCCACGCTGACCACCGCGGCCGCGCTCGGGTGCGACGATCGGGGCCTGGTGTGGACCTCGGGAGGCACCGAGTCGGTGCACCTGGCGGTCCTCGGTTCGGCCCGCGCGGCGGAACGGCGCGGCGACGGACGCCGCCACCTGGTGTGCAGCGCGGTCGAGCACTCCTCGGTGCTGCGGGCCTGCGAACGACTGCGCGACGAACACGGCTACCGCCTCGACGTCGTCGGCGTGGATGCGGCCGGACTGGTCGACCCCGACGAGGTGGCCGCGGCGGTCGGGCCCGGCACCCTCGCCGTGCACGTGCAGCATGCCAACCACGAGGTCGGCGCGGTCCAGCCCACCAACGACATCGCCGAGGTCTGCCATCGCCACGGGGCGCTGCTCCACGTCGACGCGTGCCAGAGCGTCGGGCAGATGGGGGTGACGCTCGACCAGCTCGGGGCGGACCTGTTGTCGGCCTCCGCGGCGAAGTTCGGCGGCCCACGCGGCGTCGGCTTCCTCGCGATCGGCCCGAACGGGCGGGTGCGTGCCCTGCTCGAAGGCGACGAGCGGCAGCGACGCCGGCGAGCCGGGCTCGAGGACGTGGCCGGCATCGCCGCGACCGCGGTGGCCCTCGAGGTGGCCCGATCCAACCTGCAGACCGAGCACTCGGCCCGCGAGTTGCTACGGCGCCACCTGCGACGCCGGCTGCCGGAGGCGGTCGAGGACGTGCAGGTCCATGGCCCGCTCGCCGACGCCCACCCCGGGATCGTCGCCGTCAGCGCCCTCTACGTCGACGGCGAGGCCCTGGTCTCGGCACTCGACGAGGCCGGCTACGCGGTGCATTCCGGTTCGTCGTGCGCTTCGACCTCCGGCGAGCCGTCGCACGTCCTGGTCGCCATGGGCGCGCTCACCCACGGTCACGTCCGGGTCTCGCTCGGGCCGGAGTTGACCATCGACGACCTCGACCGTTTCGTCGACATCTACGCCGAGGTCGTGGGACGGCTGCGGGAGACCGTCGGGCTAGGCTGAGCGGGGGCAAACGAGAGAGCGAAGCGAGCGAGACAGGGGACCCGGCCGAGGCAGGCCGGGGGGCAACGAGAGAGCGAAGCGAGCGAGACAGGGGACCCGGCCGGGGAGCGAGGTGAGGTGAGGTGACGTCGTCCGGCAAGCGCCCCGTCGTCGTGCCGATCGCGAACCCCGCCACGGTCCGTCCACTGCTCGAGATGGCGTACGTGCTCGCCGATCCGGACGCCGTGCTCGTCCCGGTGACGGTCGTGCGGCCCAACGCTCCGAAGCGCGAGGTCGATTTCGCCCGCGGCAGCCTCGCGGCCGCCGAAGCCGCTGCCCGGGATCTCGGCGGCGACGTGCGCGGCCGCCTGGTCGAGTCCGATGACATCGCCCAGGGCGTCCTGCAGGCGGTCGCGGACGAGTCGCCTTCGTTGGTCGTGATGGGCTGGCGCGGGCAGAGTTCGACCACCAACGTCTTCGGTCACCTGCTCGACACCATCGTCGGCCGTTCGGTCGCGCCCCTGGCCGTGGTCCGGATGGGTTCGGTCCCCTATCGCCGCGTGTTGCTGCCGGTCAGCGCCGATCATCTGCTGCCGGGTGGCGACCGGGGTCTCGGACTGGCGGTGCGACTGGCCGAGCGGCTCCAGGCGGTCACCCCGCAGCCCGCCACGGTGCTGCGTACCGGCCCGCGCGAGGTGCACCTGCCCGCCGGGCTCGAACGGCTCGGTGACCGCGTCCACCACGATCCACGCCGCACCGACCAGGCGGTCGGTGCCTTCGCCCACGCCGAGGACGTCGTGGTCGCCGCGGTCGCCCCGACCGTGTCCGGGCTGCGTGCCGCGACCACGCACCTCGCCTGGGCGGCGCCGGATGCGACCCTGCTCGTCGCCATCGACGTCGGCCCGACCCGCGAGGAGGGCCTGGCCGAGGCGGTGCACGGCGCGGGCGACCCCGCCCCCGTCGCAGAGCGCCTACAGGGCGCCCACCCGGTCCGTGTCATCGTCACCGCTCGCATGCCCGACAGCGGCGCGCTTCGGCCGGACGACCTCGAGCGGGTACTCCGAGCGGCAGGTGAGACCGAGCAGGTGATGGCGTGGTGGCCCGGCGGCGACCCACATCCCCATGTCCGGGCGACGGTCACGGTGGCAGCGTCGTCGGTCAACGCCGCGATCGCCACGATCATGCGCGCCGTCCACGATGCCCCGGCCTTCCGCGGCGCGGAGATCAGCTACGACCTCGAGCGCACGCGCAGCAGGCCGTAGCCGGAATCCAACGGCACCGCAGGTCGTTTAGCCTGCACCCTCCTTCCTCTCGACGAGCGACCACCGGATGCCCGACGCCAATGCCACGCCAGCGGTCGATGTCGAGGTCGACGCGACCGGCCTGAGCTGTCCGCTGCCGGTCATCGAACTCGCGAAAGCGGTCGGCCGTCTCGAGGTCGGTCAGTCGGTCCGCCTGCTGGCAACCGATCCGGCCGCCAAGGTCGACGTGCCGGTGTGGTGCCGGATGCAGCGCCATGATCTGCGCGGCCAGGCGCAGCGGGACACCGTGTGGGTGTTCGAGGTGCGCAAGGCTCACTGACCGTTGCAGGCAGCGAGGATCCTGGCGATCACCGTGCGGACGTCCGCATCGGCAGCGGACGCGTGTACGTGGGCGCGCAAGCCGTGGACGTCCACCAGCAACCGCCCGTCGACCCAGAGCGGGTCGGCGACCTGCCCGGAGACGTCGGCGCCGGCGGCCTCGGCGGCCGCGGCTGGCAACTGCATCAGCAGGTTCACGACGACCGGCTCCCTGCCGAGCGGCACGCGGGCCAACCGCCCGCCGTCTGCCCAGCGCGTGCGAAGCCCGTCCCAGACCTGCTCGTAGCAGGCCCAGGCCGCTTGCGAGCCGAGCGCGTCCAGGTCGGCGCCCGTTTCCTCCCGGATCGCGGCGACCACGTGGCGATGCAGGATCTCTACCCACGCGAAACGTGCGGCCTCGGGGTCGTGCAGGGTGCGTACGAGTTGCCCGTGACGGCCGAAGGTCCGGCGTTCGACGCGCACCACGACCGCGTCGCGCACGCCGGCGTGCCAGCCGCCGACGAGGACGTCGTTCCACCCGCTGTCGTCGTCCACGCGCGCACCTCGCCGGTCCCGCACGTCTCCCAGGGCACCACCGTACCCCGCGCGACCGGGGGCCTCGGTCGCCGGCCGAACCCGTCAAATGGACATGGTCGTGCGTCCGAGTTTCGCTCTAGAGTCGTCGCCACGAAACGTCCAGACCGCGGGCGTGACGGTCGAGCCGACCAGTCACGAGGACCGCGATGACCACGTTCGAACACAGCGAGACCCGCAGCGACACCGAGGATGAGCTCGCGCTCGTCCCCGATGATGCGCCCGATGATGCGCCGGTCGGAACGTCGACGTCGTGCGTGGTCTGCGGCGCCCCGGTCGAGCAGGTCGGCTGCTGTTCGTTCTCGTGCGTTCGTGACGCCCGCCGCGAGTTGGATCAGAACCTGGCGCGGCTGCGGAGCCTTCAGACCCACGACGGTCCCACGGGCACCCGCACCAGACTCACCGAACGCAACGGCGCGCTCACCGCGGCGCTGATGGGCTGGCGCCAGTGACGTCTTGACGAGATCTTGAACCGGACTTGCCGGAACGCAGGTCGGGACCGGGCACGGTTGGGATCCAACCGCTCCCGAACCCAGGATCCCGTGCATGTCCGCCCCGCTCCCCGAGCGCCGCCGCCTCAGCGGTGACCGCGTCCTCGCCTTGCTCGTCGTGATGCTCTCGCTGCCGACCATCGCCTGGTTGGTCGCGACCGACGAGTCCGTGCCGCCGCCCGCCGCCGAGCCCGTAGCCGCCGTCGGCGACCATGGGTCGGTGCACGGGTCGATGCACGACGACGCGATGCACGAATCGATGCACGACGACGCGATGCACGAGTCGATGCACGACGACGCGATGCACGAGTCGATGCACGACGACGCTCCCGAGCCGGGCGACGCTGCAGGCGGGACGACGGCTGCCCCCGCGGACGCCGACGCCACCATCGTGCGGATGAACGAGTTCTCGTTCGACATGCCCCTGACCTACAAGGCCGGCACCATCACGTTCGAGGTGATCAACGAAGGCGTCGCCCCGCACGAGTTCGCGCTCGGCGCCGTCGGTGACCACCACAGCCACATCGGGCAGACCGAATGGATGGACGGCGGCACGACCACGTTGCTGACCGTCGACCTCGAACCCGGCAGCTACGAGGTGGGCTGCCACGTCCCCGGCCACTACGAGGCCGGCATGAAGGCGACCATCACGGTGACCGGGTGATGGACCCGGACACTCCTCGCCGGCCCTGGTGGGCCCTCGTCGCCGCCGTCGTCGCACTCGCGACGGCCGTCGGACTCGTCGTCGGGGACCGCCCCGCCCCCTCCGAGAGCATGGCCGTGTCGGCCGCGGCGATGGAGGTCGCCCCGGGTGGCGAGGTCGAGCTGGCGTCGCTGCCCGCCGACCACCGCCACCTCTACGAGGCGGCCGCCGACGACGAGGACGCCTTCTCCGCCGTCCGGTGCTACTGCGGCTGCGAGGCCTTCCTCGGCCACGCCACGCTCCTCGAATGCTTCGTGCGACCGCAGGGCGGCTGGGAACGCCACGCGACCGGCTGCGCCGTCTGCCTCGGTGAAGCCCGCGATGTCGTGAAGGACCGGCAGGACGGCCTCCCGCTGGACGAGATCGTCGACCGCATCGACCGTCGCTACGGCGGCATCACCCAACCCGCGACCACGTGACCGGACAGGACCATCCATGGCCACCACCACCTCGACCCGTCCTCGGGCCGCCGCCGACCAGCGGTTCATGCGGAGCGTCACCATCGTCGCGTTGTCGATCGGCGCTTTCACGCTCTACGCCATCCTCACGGCGGTCGTCGGCGCCGACGCCGACGCCGAGGTCGCCGACCTGCCCAATCCCATGGGCGGTATCGCCATGACCGCCCCCGGCGACGCCACCGGTGAGCTCGACCTCGGCGGGCTCGAGATCCTGGGCAGCACCGTCGCGATGGGCGACGTGGCGCTGGGCGTGACCTACGTGCCCGCCTGGGACCTGCTCAACCCGACCGGTGACGAGGTCACGGTGACCATCGGGCAACCGCAGGTGCTCGAAGGCTGCTGCCCCGGCCCGGTGTACGCCAACGGCGAACTCACCGAGGCGGGGCAAGCCGTGGTCGTACCCGCCGGCGACGTCCTCACCCTGCAGTTCCCGCTCCAGATGCATGCCGGCATGGATGGCCCCCACCACCTGGCCATCCCGTTGCGCGCAGGCGCGGACGGCGGTGCCGTCGAGGTGATCGGCAACTTCACCGCGGACGCACGTGCCTGAGCCAGTACGGTCCGACCGCCCCGACCCGGGAGGGACCGTGACGTCGACCGCCGATGGCACCGCGGTCCGCGTCGTGGTCGTCGACGACGAACGCCCGTTGACCGAACTCGTCGCCCGCTATCTCCAGCGCGAGGGGTACGAGGTCCACGTCGCCTTCGACGGGCCGTCGGCGCTCGAGGTGATCGCGGCGGTGGATCCCGACGTCGTCGTCCTCGACCTCATGCTGCCGGGGATCGACGGCCTCGAGGTGGCACGCCGCATCCGGGAGCAGGCCGATCCCTACATCGTGATGCTGACGGCCCGCACCGACGAGGTCGACCGTATCGTCGGGCTACGCGTCGGCGCGGACGACTACGTGACCAAGCCCTTCTCGCCCAACGAACTCGTCGCGCGGGTCCAGGCCATGCTCCGCCGGCCCCGGCGCACCACGGTGCACGCGCCAGAGGTCAGGGTGTTCGGCGACCTGCGCATCGACCCGGAGGCTCGCGAGGTCACACGCGCCGACACGCCCATCGAGTTGACCCGCCTGGAGTTCGACCTGCTCGAGATGCTCTCGTCCCAGCCCCGCCGGGTCTTCCCCAAGGAACTGCTGCTGCACGAGATCTGGGGCTCGGCGGCGTACCGCGACGACCACGTCGTGGCCGTCCACATGGCCAACCTTCGCCGCAAGCTCGGCGACAGTGGCGACGAGCCGCGCTACATCCGAACCGTCCGGGGAGTCGGCTACCGCATGGTGGACCGGTGACGGCCCCGACCGGAGGGCGGCGCCTGGTCCGCCGGCTGTTCCTGGGTCAGGTCAGCATCGTCGTGATCGGCGCGGCCACGCTCGGGATCGTCGCGCTTCTCGTCGCGCCGCCGATCTTCAACGACCACGTGCGCCGCGCCGTCGGACCGGTGTCCGATGTGGTCGCACACCATCTCGACGAGGCATTCACCGAGACCCTGCGGTTGGCGCTCGTCATCGGGGTCGGCGTGTCCGCGCTCGCGGGCGCGGGCGTGGCCTGGTGGCTTGCGAGGCGTGTCGCGAGACCCATCGAGGAACTCTCGCTCACCGCGCACGCACTCGCCAGTGGGCGTCTCGACGCTCGGACCTCCGAACCGACCGCCGATGACGAGATCACCGACCTGGCCGTCGCGTTCAACGCGATGGCCGAGGCGTTGGATGCCACCGAACGCACCCGGCAGCGACTGCTGTCCGACCTCGCGCACGAACTGCGCACCCCGCTTGCCACGCTGGAGGCCTACCACGAGGGGTTGGTCGACGGCGTGGTCGAGCCCGGGGCGGACACCTGGGCCACCCTGCAGGACGCGACCGCTCGCCTGCAGCGACTCGTCGAGGATCTGGCCCTGGTCTCGCGCACCGAGGAGGGGCGACTCGATCTCGAGATGGCCACCGTCGACGTGGCGGCCCTGGCCACCGGCGTCGTCGAGAGCCTGGCGCGCCAGGCAGGGGAACACGGGGTCGCGCTCGCCGTCGCGCCGGTCAGCGCGCCCGCCCAGGTTCGCGGCGACCGCGACCGCCTCGCGCAGGTGCTCAGCAACCTGCTCGCAAACGCGCTCGCCCACACGCCCTCAGAGGGGCGCATCGACGTCGTGGTCCGCAGCCGTGGCGGAGAAGTGGAGGTCGAGGTGCACGACGACGGGTCGGGCATCGCCCCCGAGCACCTCGCCCACCTGTTCGACCGGTTCTTCCGGGCCGACCCGGCGCGCCGCCGCGGTGCGGGCAGCGGTATCGGGCTCACGATCAGCCGGGCGATCGCCCATGCCCACGGCGGCGAGATCGAGGCGGCCAGTCCCGGCCCCGGTCGCGGCGCGACCTTCACCCTCCGCCTGCCCGCAGCAGGTCCCCCGGGATGAACGACGGCCGCCCGAGGGGGCGGCCGTCGCGTCAGTGCCGGTGCGGGATCAGAAGGTGGCGCTGTCACCGCAGGCGCACGAGCCGGACGCGTTGGGGTTCTCGATCGAGAAACCCGAGGCCTCGAGCGATTCCTTCCAGTCGATGACCGCACCCGACAGGTACGGGGTCGACATCTTGTCCATCCGGATGCGGATGCCGTGCTGCTCCTCCTCGACGTCACCTTCGAGCTGGCGGTCGTCGAAGAACAGCGCGTAGCGGAATCCGGCGCAACCACCGGCCTGGACGGCCACGCGAAGGGCGATGTCGTCGACGTCGGGCTGGTCGGTGAGGAAGCTGCGGACCTTCTCGGCGGCCGTCTCGGTCAGCACGACCGAGCTCTCGACGGTGTCGGTGCTCACGAGGTTGCTCCTGTGTTCGAACTGGCGCGATGCCGGCCGCGCTCGGGGCGGACATCCGGGTCGCCGAGTGTACCGGTTGACCTGACCGCGTCAGCGGAGGCCTTCGAGGGCCCGGCCGGCCGCCGCGCGCAACGCGTCGACGCTTCCGTCCTCGCCTTCGTCGACCGGAAAGGGGGGCACCGTCGCGACCGCCACCGCCGAAGCCGCGGCCAGGCGGGACACGAACTCGTGCACCGCCCCACCCGGACGGGCCGCCACGATCACCCGTGTGCCGTCGGCGAGCCGGTCGGGGCCGCCCTGCAGATGCCAGACCGTGTCGACGCCGGGATGCAGCGACCCGCCGAGCGCGGCCGCCACGCCGAACGCCAGGCCCCCACCGGCGCCCGCGCCGGGCCGCGACGCCAGGGGCGCCGCCGCCAGGTCGCGACCGGCGACCTCGCCCCATCGGGTGATCCCGACGGCGAGACGATCGAGGTCGCCCTCGTCGACCCGGACACCGGGGGACGGTCCGTCCACGGCCTCGAGCAGTGGCCGGGCCACGTCGGTCATGACCACCACCTCGACGTCGGACCAGTCCGCCGACCATCCCGGTTCGACGGCGGCGACGCGGTGCAGGTCGTCTGCACCGATCTTGAGTCCCGACCCGTCCGCGACGCGCAGGCGGAAGCCCATGCCCGTCAGTGCGCCGGCACCGCCGTCGACGGCAGCGACGCCGCCGACGCCGACCAGGATGCGACGTGCCCCGGCCTCACGGGCCGCGTCGAGGAGTTCGCCGACCCCGTGGGTGGTGGCGCGCATGACCGGCGCCACGCCGTCGGGCGCGAGCCCGGGTGCGGCTGCCCTGGCCGCTTCGACGACGGCGCTGCCGTCCGGCCGCAGCAGCAGCGCTGCCTCGACGGGGTGCCCGAGCGGACCGCAGACCTCGGTGACCAACCAGGTGTCCTCGGGGCCGGCGATCGCATCGAGCAGGCCGGGCCCTCCGCTCGAAACTGCCAGCATGGTGACCTCGTCGGCGGGCCAGGCCTCGCGCCACGCGGCCGCCAACAACTGGCCGACGACGCCCGCGGGGATGCCGTCGGACGCCTCGGCGACGAGGACGACCTGCTGCACGGCGACCTCTCGTGATCCGGGGGCGTACGGGGCCGAAGCCTACTTCCCGGTGGGGACTGGCCGATCTGACCCGGTGAGGTATCCTGCCCAGTAATGGTCACCTTGACCACAACTCCACGGGGCCGCCGGAGGCCGCCGAGGACGAGAGGAACCGTCGTGACCGCAGCCCGTCCCGCGGCCGCCCCCGCCCACAACGTCTCCGACCTGCCGACGATCCCCGTGGGTTCGCCGCTGCTCCTGCTCGGCCGCGGCGCCGACGCCGACGCCGAACGAGGCGTGATCTGCGCCGGCGACCTGCCGGCGCCCGACGACCCGACCCTGGTCGACCGTGCCCGCCGCGCCAAGGAGATCCTCGGTGACCGGGTGATGATCCTCGGACACCACTACCAGCGCAACCAGGTGATCGAGTTCGCCGACGCACGCGGCGACTCGTTCGAGTTGTCACGCCAGGCCTCCATTGCCGAAGCCCCCTACATCGTGTTCTGCGGCGTGCACTTCATGGCCGAATCGGCCTCGATCCTCGGGCGCGAGGACCAGACGGTGATCCTGCCCGACCTCGCCGCCGGCTGCTCCATGGCCGACATGGCCGAGGGCCACCAGGTCGTCGACGCCTGGGCACGCCTCGAGCGGGCCGGCGTCGCCGCGCAGACGATCCCGCTGACCTACATGAACTCGACGGCCGCGATCAAGTCGTTCTGCGGCGAGCGTGGCGGTGCGATCTGCACCTCGTCCAACGCCGCGGCCGCGATGCGCTGGGCGTTCGACCAGGCACGGACGGCCCCGGGAGGAGATACCGACGGTGGCAAGGTCCTGTTCCTCCCCGACCAGCATCTCGGCCGCAACACCGCGGTGCTCGGCCTCGGCCTGGAACTCGACGACTGCGTGGTCTACGACCCGTGGCAGCCCGACGGTGGGCTGACCGACCGACAGATCCGCGACGCCCGGGTGATCCTGTGGAAGGGCCACTGCTCGGTGCACGCGCGCTTCCAGCCGGCGATGATCGACAGGATCCGCGCCGAGCGTCCCGAGGTCGAGGTGCTCGTGCACCCCGAGTGCCGCCACGAGGTGGTCCTCCAGGCCGACCGGGTGGGCTCGACCGGCCAGATCATCCGCTGGGTCGAGGAGGCACCGGCCGGCGCGACCATCGCGATCGCGACCGAGCTCAACCTCGTCAAGCGGCTCGGGCAGGAGCACCCGGACAAGGAGGTCGTGTTCCTCGACGACACCGTCTGCTTCTGCGCCACGATGAACCGCATCGACCTGCCGCACCTGGTGTGGGTGCTCGAGGCACTGATCGATGGCGAGGTCGTCAACGAGGTGAAGGTGGACACGGACACCCGCCGCTGGGCCCGCGTCGCCCTCGAGCGCATGCTCGCCCTGCCCGGCGACGACCGCTCCCTGGTCGCCGCCCACGCGTCCGCCTGACCCGAGCGGCCGGCGCAACCGTCGGACACCGGCGGTTGCCGGCATGTCGGTCGCCCGACCATGTGACGCCGCATCGAGGTGGTGACCCGAGATCGAGGTTGACCTCGATCTGCCGTCACAGCCGCGAGCTCAGGTCACATCACCGGCGCCGAACGGCCACGATCTGGAGGCCGAACGAGGCCGCCGCACGGGTGTCCGTGCGGCGGCCTCGTCGTTGCGCGTCAGGACCTCCAGGCCCAGGTGCCCGCGTTCCAGGTCTGCATCGCTGCAGCCGGGTTGAGGTGCGGACCCTCGAGCGCGCGGTTCCACGCCATCAGCAGGGGGTGCTGGAACAGCGGGATGATGGGCACGTCCGCCGCCATCGCCCGGGCCGCGTCGTTCCACAACCGCGCGTTCGTGTCGAGGTCGACCGTGCGGTTCGCCTCGTCCATCAGCGAGGTCACCTCGTCGCTGCAGTATCCCGTCGCGTTCTGCGGACGGGGGGCACCGGCGTCGCAGCCGTAGATGTTGGCGTTGCCCGACGGGTCGGTCGACCCGACCCAGGCGAACAGCACCAGGTCGTAGTCGCACGCACCGCCACAGTCGTCCGGGGTGCGCATGATCTCGCCGAACTGCGCCCCGTCGATGTTGGCGATGGTGATCTCGACACCGATCCGGGCCAGGTCGTCCTGGACCAGTTCCTCGGTCAACTCGCGTCGTTCGTTGCCGCTCATGGTGGTGATGCGGTACGACAGGCGCGTGTCGTCGCAGACGAAGATGCCGTCCTCGGCGCGCTCGCAACCCTGCGCCTCGAGCAGCTCGATCGCCGCCTCGGGGTCGTGGGTGTAGCGGTCGAAAACGGGCTCGTAGTTGTCCGAGTTCGCCATCCAGAACGGGTTGTCGAGCACCTCGGCATCCGGGTCGACGTCGCGGACCAGCGTGTCGACGATCCGCTCACGGTCGATGCCGAGGGCGATCGCCTGACGGACGTAGTCGCGGTCGAGACCGTCGACGGCGGTGTTGAAGTCGATGTGTTCCCAGACCGGGCCGAAACCGGTCTCGTAGGTGAGCAGGTCGGAGCTGCGCCCCAACTGCTCGACGAGGTCGAGCTGCGGCTGGGGGTCGGCGACGTCCACCTCGCCACCGGCGAGCTGCTGTTGCAGGGTGGCCGAGTCGGGGACGTAGCGGAAGATCAGCTCGTCCACGGCCACCTCGCCGGCCCAGTAGGTGGGGTTCGCGACCAGCTTGAGCTGCGTGCCGCGGTTCCAGGAGTCGAACACGAACGGACCGCCGGACACCGCGGGCAGCTCGTCGTTGAGGACGGTCGCGAAGTCCTCACCCTCGAGCACGTGCGCCGGCAGGACGTTGGCGAACAGGCTCTTCCATGGCGCATAGGGCTCGGTGAAAGCGAACGTCACGGTCTTGTCGTCGGCGGCCGTGTACCCGGCGATGAGTTCGTAGCCGGCACGGCTGACGATCTGGTCGGCGTGGGATGCCGCCGGGTCATGCAGGTTCCAGGTGAACACCAGGTCGTCGACGGTGATCGGGGTCCCGTCGGACCAGGCCGCCTCGTCGCGGATCGTGTAGGTGACCGAGAACGGGTCCTCGGTCACGACCGCCTCGCCGTCGAGCAGCCACGGCTGGAAGGTGAAGTCGCCCTGGACGGCGTAGGCGCCCGGGTAGACCTGGTGGAAGATCTGACCAGTGGCCTCGCTGGCACCGTCGAGCAGCAGAGCGTTGAGGACCAGCGGCTCCTGGTCGTCGCCGAACAGGACGGTCTGCGTGTCGGTGGCCGTCGCCGTTTCGGGCTGGACCGCGGCCTCGGTGACGGGCTCGGTCTCGGCTGCTGCTGGCAGGCTGTCGCCGTCTCCTGCGCAGGCGCTGAGCGCGAGTGCGACGGCCACGATCGGCGCCAGGGAGCGGCGCTTGGCGGGAAGGAGCATGAGGGGTCTCCACATGTGCAGGGTTGGACCACGCGGGTCCCGGGTCACGGGACGCGGCGCGGAAGGGGGCGAGCAGCCGGCGAACCCGGCGAACGGCCGGGATGACCGGCACGGGCTGTCGTGACAGCCGTCTCGAGTACGGATGTCGGCCGATCGTTTCGACCCTGTAGCGGTAGCGTCGGGAGTTCGACACCCGGACGGGACCCGCGTGACCGCTTTCGAGGCCGCCAGCAGCACCGTCCGCGAACGAGCCGATGCGGTGGTCGAACGGCTTCCGCGACGGCCTCGCGGGCTGGTGCGCCGGCTC
>JAGXST010000161.1 GCA_018335555.1 Actinomycetota bacterium
CGATCCCGCAGGTGGACGACGCCGCCGGCGCGGCGCGGCGCCGACGGGTCGAACCCGACGCCGTCGTCGATGACCCGGATGCGCAGCATGTCGCCCTCGTGGCGCACCTCGACGCGGATCCGTTCGGCCTCGGCGTGCTTGAGCGCGTTGGCGACCGCCTCCGAGATCAGGAAGTAGGCGTTGGTCTCGACCGCCTCGTCGCAGCGTGGCAGCGGGTCGGGATGCAGGGTCACGTCGACCGGGCCGTCGGAACGCGCGGCGAGGCTGTGCAGGGCGCCGTCGAGCCCGCGATCACCGAGGATCGACGGGAACAGCGCCTGGCCGGTCGCCCGCAGCTCGGCGAGGATGTCGTCGATGGCGTCGGCCAGGCCGTCGGCCACCTCGTCGACGTCCCCGTGCTGCCGGCGCAACTGCTCGCGGGCAGCGCCGACCTGCATGCGGAGCACGACCAGCCGCTGCTGGATCCCGTCGTGCAGGTCCTGGGCCACGCGGCGCCGTTCTGCGTCCTGCACACCGACGATGCGTCGCGCGGCCTCCTGCAGCGCCTCGGCCTGTTGGCGGATGACCAACAGTTGGGCCCGCAGGGCCTGGCGCATCCGCTCGAGAGCGCCCGCCAGCGTGCCGATCTCGTCGCGTCGGTCGAGTTCGAAGGCCTGTTCGAGGTCACCGCCCGCGATGGTGGTCGCCGTCTCGGTCAGCACCCGGATCGGACGGGTCATCACCCGCGCCAACAAGAACGACAGTGCGCTGCCGAGGGCGATCAGCAGGGTCACCATCAGCACGCGCGTACGCGTGAGGCGCGCATCGAGCGCAGCGAGCGGATCGCTCGAGATCAGCGCGATTGCGGCCTGTTCACCCCAGACCCGATCGGCGCCGATGGCCACGTAACGCACGAGGCGGCCGTCCTCGACCTGCTGGGTCTCACGTTGCAGGAGCGGGTCGCCGAGGACCGGTCCCCCGACCCCGGTGCCATCCGAGGTCGCCACGACCTCGCCGGCGACGACCACTTCGACACGCGACACGCCCGCCAGCAGCGCGATGTCGCGGGCGCGGATCTCGTCGAGCGCATAGCCGACCGCGACCACCAGCTGGTCGCCGAGACGACGGACGGGGAGGGAGTAGACCAGTCCGTACCCGCCGTCCTGCAGCGGCACCACCCGCTGACCACGGACGTCGGCGGGGCCGATGACGTCGCGTTGGGCGTCGGTGAGCGGCGACAGCGTGGTGCGGCTGGGCAGCCGCTGGCGGACCTCGCCGGTCTGCAGGTCCAGGACCGCGCCGACCTCGACGTTGCTGTCGCTCTTGCCGACGGCGGAGAGCACGTCGAACAGGCCACGTTCGAAGTCGTCGGGCGAGGCGGCATCGGTGAGGACCTGCTGGGTCAGCGTGCTCAGCAGCGTCGTCGTGCGAAGGCTGTCCCGCTGCACCTCGAAGTCGAGCGCGTTGCCCTGCTCGACCGTCATCAGGTGGGCCTGCGCCCGCAGCGCCTGGCGGGTGAGCCTGGTCTCGAGCACCAGTGTCACCACGCTCGCCAGGAGCAGCACCGCCAGGAACGCGGCCATCACCTTCGGCAACAGCGAGGTGTGCCCCCGGCCGTTCACGATCCCGGGATCACGGGCGTGGCTGGACGTCGAGCCAGGCATCTGCGAACCGTTGCAGACCGGCCATCGTCTCGGCCGCCGGTTCGCCGCCGGCCAGCACCGCGGTGAGTGCCTCGGTGAACGCCTGCGCGACCTCCGGATAGGCGATCAGCGGCATCACCCGGGCGTTGGGGAGCTGCTCCACGAACGAAGAGAGCAGTGGGTCGTCGGCGAACAGCGGCGCATCGAACACCCGGTGGCGCGCCGGCAGTCGGCCCTCCTCCTCGGCCAGGCGCAGCGCCACCTCGTCCTCGATCAGGCGCAGCGCGAGCTCGAAGGCCAGGTCGGGTTGGTCGGCGCCCTCCGGCACGAACAGGCTCGAGCCCCCGAGCACCGTCACGGGGCGGCGCGGGTCGACCTGGGGCAAGGGCAGCACCTCGAGTTCGACATGGCGCGTGGCGTTGCGGGCGACCACCTTCAGGTCCCAGGATCCCGTCGCATGTGCGGCCACCTGGCCGGAGGCGAAGGCCTGCACCGCGTCCGAGGACAGGTCCGGCCCGTACGGTCGCGGCGCGAGTCCGGAACCGACGAGGTGCACGAGGTACTCGAGCGCAGCGACCGTGCCGGGATCGTCGAAGGTGAATCGAGGCAACGCGGTCACGGCGTCGACCTCGAGCAGTTGCCCACCGAGGGCCCGGATCCAGCCGTAGGCCTGCCAACTGCTGGTCGACACGGGCAGCATCCACTGGGCGGCGCCGCTGTCGGCCACGGCTTCGGCGGCCCGCACGAACCCGAGGGACGTGGTCATGGTCCGCGAGTCGACGCCGGCGTCGCTGAGCATGGCACCATTGACGAGGAGCACGAGGGCGTTGGTGTCGAGCGGCACGCCGAACGGTTCACCGAGCCAGGTGACGTCCTCGACCGCGCCGGGCAGGAACTCGTCGGCCGTCAGGCCGGCCTCGTCCCACTGCTCCCCCAACGGCTCGGCCAGGCCGCTGGCAGCCGCGGCGAACGCATGCCAGTGGGCGAGGTCGTAGGGCTGTTCGAGATCGCCCGCCGAGGCCACCAGTTCGGGGATCTGGGAGAACGGCACGGCCTGGACCTGCACGCGCACGTGGCCGTGATCACGCTCGAACTGGTCGAAGACCTCACGGACGACCGGTGCCTTGGCCCAGTCGTCGGCCATGATGACCCGGAGCAGGACCGGCTCGAGCGGTGCGGCCGAAGCGGTGCAGCCGACCGCGAGCGCGGCCAGCAGCCCACCGACCATCCCTGCCCGCACGACCTCACCGCCCTGCACTCTCGCGCCCCGAGCACGGGGCGCCTCGTCGTGGCCCGAGCACGGCGTGACCGTGCCCCGAGACCGGCAAAGGGTTGCACAGGCAACGGTCACCGTCCACTCGGACGGGGCGCGGCGATAGCGTGGCGGCATGCCGACCTTCCGCTACCTGCCGTTCGTGCCGACCGCCTTCCATGACGATGCGACGCTGGATCCCGACGGCCAGGCGGCGTTGGCCGCCACCGTCGCCGCGGCCGGCGCCGACGGCATCTGTGCCCTCGGGCCGACCACGGGCGAGGTGGAGAGCCTGCGGGTCGAGGAGATCGGCGACGTCGTCGCCGCGACACGCCGCGGCGCGGGAGGTCTTCCGGTCGGTGTCGGACTGGGACGCGTCGGTCCGCACAGCCTCGAGGTGGCACGGCGCGCGGCCGGTAGCGGCGCCGACCTGCTCGTCGTCCCGCTGCCTGGCGGCGCCGACCGGCAGGACCGCCTCGCCGAGATCGCCGACCTCGGGCTGCCGCTGTGGCTGCACCACCACCCCACGGCCACCGGAGCGCGGCTCGCACCGGCCGAGGTCGTCGAGCTGGCCGACGAGGTCGGGGCCCGGGCCGTCATCGTCGAGGTCGCACCGCCCGGCGACCTGCTGGCCGCGCTCGGCGACGACGACCGTCGCGACCGGCTGGGTGGGCTCGCCGCACTGTTCCTGCCCGAGGAGGTCGAGGCCGGCGCCACGGGCACGGTGGCCGGCTGCGCCGTGCCGGAGCGGCTCGTCGAGGTCGTCGCCCGCTACCGGGCCGGCGACCCGTCGGCCGCCTGGGACGCCTACCTCGAACTGCTTCCCTGGTTGCGCCTCGAGGCCGGCAGCCCAGGGCTGCGCGTGCGCAAGGAAGCCTGGCGGCAACGCGGCGTGCTCGGCTCGGCCCGTGTCCGCGAAGGGGTCCCACTCGGTACCACGACCAAGATCGCGATCACGCGCCGACTACGCCAGGTCGGCGCCGACGTCGCCGCGCCCTATCCGGGCAGCTGACCCGCCCGTCCACCGAGGAGGACGCCGTGACCCGCGCCGCCGACCACGTCGACGCCCACGAGTGGCACCGCTACGTCGAACTGCGTGACGGCACCCGGGTCCTGCTGCGCCAGATCCGGCCCGAGGACCGCGACCGACTCGCCGCCGGCTTCGAACAGCTCTCGCCCGCGTCCCGGTACCTGCGCTTCCACAGCGCCCTCGACCACCTGTCGCCGCAGCACCTCGACTACCTGACCGTGGTCGACCACGTCGACCACGAGGCAGTCGTCGCGGTCGACCTCGAACGCCCCGAATCGCCCGGGATCGGTGTGGCCCGCTACGTCAGGGAGCCCTACGAGCACGAGGTCGCCGAGGCCGCGATCACCGTGGCCGACGAGTACCACGGCCAGGGGGCCGGCACGCTGCTGCTCGGTGCGCTCACGGACCGGGCGAAGACCAATGGCATCACGGTCTTCCGCAACTACGTGCTCGAAGGCAACCACGCCATGCTCGAGGTCTTCGACCACCTCGGCGGCATCCGCTCGCGCGAGAACGACAACCTGTGGCGCGTCGATCTGCCCCTGCCGTCGACGTTGGACGAACTGCCCGACTCGGCGGCCGGCAAGGCGTTCCTGGCCGCGGCGCGCGGACAGCGTCATCTGGTCAGCCTGTTCCCGCCGATCTGGAGCCGCCTGAAGGGGCGACGCCGTGACCGCACCGAGGACGACGAGGCCGCCGCGGCGTTCGACGAGATCGAGTCGAGGCGCGCAGACGGCGACAGCTAACGTCCCGACGTGCTCGCTCCTCCCTCCTCCCTCGCCGAAGTGCGCCGCCGGCTCCCCCGCCTGCTGCTCGGCCTCGTGCTGTGCGGGCTCGGTATCGCGACCATGGTGGCGGCCGAGCTCGGCCTCGGCCCCTGGGACGTGCTGCACCAGGGCCTGTCGAAGATGACCGGGATCCCGATCGGAACGGTCGGGATCGGGGTCGGAGTGCTGGTGCTGCTGGCGTGGCTTCCGCTCCACGAGCGGCCCGGCATCGGCACGGTGCTCAACGTGCTGGTGATCGGCATCGTCATCGATGTGACGCTGCTGTGGCTGCAGATGCCCGAGGTGCTCTGGCAGCGCTGGGTCTACATGCTGGCCGGTCCGGTGCTGTTCGGGGTCGGCTCGGGGTTCTACCTCGGCACGGGCCTCGGCTCGGGACCGCGCGACGGCATCATGACCGGCCTGGCGAAACGCGGCCTACCCGTCGGTGCCGCGCGGGCCGCCATCGAGGTCAGCGTGCTGCTGCTGGGCTGGATGCTCGGCGGCACGGTCGGGATCGGCACCATCGTCTTCGCGGCCACCATCGGCCCGATCGTGCACCTGGCGCTGCCGCGGCTACGGATGCAGGAGGCGCCGCCGGCCACACCGCCCGGCATCCGCTCGGCCCGCTGAGCCCGCCCGCGTCAGCGGCAGAGCGGGGCGATCGTCGGGTAGGGGTTGACCCAGTTGCCGCCGTGCAGGCGACCGAGGTGCAGATGCGGGGGGGTCGTGCGTGCGTTTCCGGTCTTGCCGACCGTCCCGATCTGCTGGCCCGCCTCGATGGTCGTGCCGGGAGCCATGCCCGGCGCGATGGTGGCGAGGTGGGCGTTGTACCACTCGCTGCCGTCGGCGGTCCGGTAGGTGAGGGTGATCCCGCCCAGGCCGGTGTCGACCGGGTTGCTGCGCACGACGACTCCGCCGGCCACGGCGACGACCGGGGCACCGTGGGCGGCGAACACGTCGTTGCCCTGGTGACTGCGCCCACCGGAGCGCGGATAGCCCCAGTCGTTGCTGAAGTCGCGCCCGGCGACGGCGCCGACGACCGGGCAGTACCCACCGTCGACGCTCGGACCGGCGCCACCCGTCGGACGGTTGCGCGCTTCCTCGCGGGCGCGGCGCGCTGCCTCCTCGGCCGCCCGCCGATCGGCGAGTTCCCGCGTCAGCCGGGTGGTCTCGCTGTCGACGCGTGCAAGCGACACCTCGAGGTTCTCGGCATCCCGCTCGAGGCCGGCCAGGACGGTGCGCTGCCGGTCCTCCTTGTCGGCGATCTCCACCGTGAGCGCCTCGGCCTCGGCGCGCATCTGCTCGAGGAACTCCAGCGTGTCCGCGGCCTCGGCCGCGGCCTGGGCGGCACGACCGCGGGCGCGCGCGGCCTCCTCGGCCTGTCCGGTGCGATCCTGGCGCAGATCGAAGACGCGCGCGACGGTGGATTCCTGCGTGTCGACGACCACGCGCAACTGCTTCAGCCCGACGGCGAACGCGTTGGGGTCGTCGGCCCGGCGCAGCACCTCGAGCACCATCGCTCCGCGGGTGGCCCCGACGGTGCCGTACTTGAAGCTCTCGACGAGTTGGTCGGCGAGCACCGCTTCCTCGACGACCAGCAGTTCCTCGGTGCGCCTGAGGATCGCCTCGGCGCGACGGTGGTCCGCATCGGCGCGCGCACGGTCGTCGACGGCCTCCTCGAGGGCGGCCTCGGCCAGCGCGACCTGGCCCTCGGCGGTGCGCAGGCGTCCGCGGGCATCGGCGAGTTCGGCGGCCAGCGTCGCCAGTTCGGTCTCGACGGCCCGGATGTCACTGGTGACCCGGCCGAGTTGATCGCCGAGTTGGTCGGCCTGGCGCTCGACCTGGCCGAGTTCCTCGGCGACCTCGTCGCTGCCGCGGGGCTGCGCGCCGGCGGAGGCGGGCACGACCAGCAGCGCTGCCGCGACTGCGGCAACGGGACGCCAACGCCAGGGCCGGGCGCGGCCGGGGTGTGCCACGGGGAAGCTGCCGATCGGATCCGAGGGACGTACCGACCAAAGGGACGGTACCGGGGTCTATTGGCCGTATCGGCCAACCGACCCCGAAACTCAAGTCCGTGGCCGGTTCCCCGGCAACACCAGGCAGGCGATCGAACCGTCGGGGTCGACCACCAGCGACACCTCGCCCCCCTCCGCACCGATCAGCGCACGCGCCAGCGGCAGCCCACGGCCGTGGCGGTCGTGCCGGACCTGCGCCCCACGCGACCCGTCACCGTCCGGTGCGGCGGGCGACGGCGGCGGGTCGGCCGGCCCCTCGTCGAGCACGCACAGGCGGACGGCTCCGTCGGGCTCGTCGGGCAGCGCCGGGGCCAGCCGCACGGTGACCGTGCCGGTCCCATGCTGCAGCGCATTGTCGAGCAGGACCTGCAGTGCCTGCGCCACCGCGCCCGCACGGGCGCGAACCGCCGGCACCGGCAGCGCCTCGAAGGCCACGGCGCGCTGCTGCCGGGCCGCGGCGTCGGCCCACCCCGGAAGACGCTCGCGGACGAACTCGTCGAGGTCGAGGACTCGTGGCGCAGCGTCGAGCCGGGTGAGGGCCACCAGGTCGTCGACCGTGGTCTCGAGACGATCGGCCTCGTCGAGCGCGGCCTCGACCGAGGGGCCCGGCGCGGTGGCCAGGAGCGCCTCGAGGTGCAGCCGCAACGCGGTCAGCGGGGTACGCAGTTGGTGCGAGGCGTCGGCGGCGAACGCGTTCGACCGGGCGACGGAGCGGCCCAGGCGTTCCGCGGTGTCGTCGAGTGCGTCGGCGATCCGGTCGGCCTCGGCCAAGCCGCTACGAGGCGCCCGCGCCGAGAAGTCGCCGTCGCCGAGCTGTCCCGCCGAGGTGGCCAGGCGCTCGAACGGCTGCGCGAGCCGGCGACCGAGCACCCAGGCACCCGCGGCGGCGATCAGCGCGACCGTTGCCGCGATGCCCGCGATCACGAGCCAGGCGCCGCGGGTCTGTCGTTGCAGTGCGTCGGCACCGGTCGTGGCGTGCAGCAGGGCGTTGCCGCACACCCCGGTCGACAGCGGCAGGGCGACCGCGACCCGGTCACCGTCGACGAACCGACCGGGCGGCGCCGACCGAGCCAGCTCGAACTCGTCGCCGACCACGGGGATGCCGCCGGCCGCGGTGGTCGCCAGCACCCGCCCGTCGGTGGTGATCGCCGACAGTGTGATCCGCAGGTTGGCCAGTTGCACGAGGCCGAGCTGGAGCTCCGCGCAGGTGCGCGAGCGATCGAGTTGCAGCCCGATCGGTTCGACCGCGCCTTGCAGCGCATCGAGGGCGCGCCCCTCGAGCAGCCCGCGGACGGCCCAGGCGAGCGGCAACGCGAACGCGAGCAGCGCCGTGAGCACCAGCGCGACCGCCGACACGACCAGTCGTTGCCTCATCCCGCGTCGTCCCCGGCCCCGTCACCGGCAGCAGCCCCGTCATCGGCAGCGGCGGTCTCGAAGCGGAGTCCGACGCCGCGCACGGTCGTGATGTAGCGCGGGGCGGCGGGGTCATCGCCGAGCTTGCGGCGAAGCGACGAGACATGGACGTCGATGGTCTTGGACGCGCCCATCCAGCGGGTGTCCCACACCTCCCGCGCCAGCTCGTCCCGGGTGACCACGCTCCCGGCTCGGGAGACCAGCAGCGCGAGCAGGTCGAACTCCTTCGGGGCGAGTTCCAGTTCGTCCGTCCCGCGCCACGCGCGCCGGGCCCCGGTGTCGACGCGCACGTCCGCCGCCAGCACCTCGTCGCCCGCGGCAGGCCGGGACGCGGCGGCGCGGCGCAGCAGAGCCCGCAGACGCGCCTGCAACTCGGCGAGCCGGAACGGCTTCAACACGTAGTCGTCGGCGCCGGCGTCGAGACCGACGACGACCTCGGTCTCGGACGTGCGCGCCGTCAGGACCAGGACGGGAAGGTCCGCGCCGAGGTCGCGGCGCAGGCGGCGGCAGACCTCGATGCCGTCGATGTCGGGCAGGCCCAGGTCGAGCACCACCGCGTCGACGTCGCGGGCGGCCACCAGCGCTTGGCGGCCCGTGGCGACCCACACGACGTCGTGGCCGCCGGCGGTCAGGGCGGCGACGAGCGGTCGCGCGATGCCGTCGTCGTCCTCGACCAGCAGCACCCGGGCCGGGGTCTCTGCCACGCCACCTCCAGGCATCGTCGTGCCGGGCGAGCCTATTGGCCGGCGGCCGCTGGGCGAGGCCGCGGGTCTGGTGTTGGGGCGGTGCTGGGCGGCCTTCACCCTTTCCTTACCTTGGCCGATCCCAGCGCTCACCCGGGGTTCCGTACGGTCACGACCAAGCCTCTCGACCACACGATTCCCCCGGAGAACGACCCTCGTGGACCTCGACACGGTCGACCTGACCGCCCCACCTCCGCCGCCCCGGGCGGCCGAGCAGCGTGGGGCAGCGTCCGTTCCGTCGCCACGCCTGGGCGCGCGCAACCTGCTGGCCGTCGCGCTCGCCGGTGCGCTCGGTGCCGGCGCGGTCGTCGTCCCCGCAGAGCTCCTCGCCGACGACGCGGCAGCGTCGGGCAGGTCCGAGCCGGCCCTGTTGACGCCGGCCGGCGACAACCTGATCGGCACGATCGCCCAACAGGTCGCGCCGTCGGTCGCCCGTGTCGATGCCCGCGGGGCCGCCGGGGCAGGCTCGGGATCGGCCGTCGTCTACCGCGCCGACGGGATCCTCGTGACCAACAACCACGTCGTAGCCAACGCGTCCGAGGTCGCGGTCACGCTGCCCGACGGTGAACGCATGGCCGCCGAGATCCTGGGCACGGACCCGACGTCCGATCTCGCCGTCCTCCGCGTCGACGCGACCGACCTGCCGGTTCCGGTCTGGTCCGACGACGAAGCCGAGGTCGGCGACACCGCCGTCGCGATCGGCTCCCCCTTCGGCCTCGACGGTTCGGTGACCGCCGGCATCGTCAGCGCACTCGGCCGCACCGTCGCAACCCCGGGCGCCAGCCTGGTCGACCTGCTGCAGACCGACGCCGCCATCAACCCGGGCAACTCGGGGGGCGCGCTGGTCGACGCCGCCGGCAACGTGATCGGCGTCAACACGGCGATCGCGAGCGCCGGCGGCGGCAACGACGGCATCGGCTTCGCCATCCCCGCCAGCACGGTCAGCAGCGTCGCCGACCAGTTGCTCACCAACGGGGTCGTCCGGCACGCCTACCTCGGCGTGGCCGGGCAGACCGTCGACCCCGACGTCGCGCGCCTGTACGGGCTGCCGGTCGAGCAGGGCGTCGTCCTCGCCCAGGTTCCCGTGGGTCCCGCGGCCGACGCGGGCCTGCGGCCGGGTGACATCGTGCTCCGTCTCGACGACCACGAGGTCACCACCATGGCCGATCTGGCCGGACGCATCCGGCAGTACCTGCCCGGCGACGACCTCGAGGTGACCTACCTGCGGGACGGCGAGGAGGACACCGTGACCGTCACCCTCGGCGAACGGCCCGACCAGGCCGGTTGACCCACCGATCTGTCCGTGGCGCTCACCCCGGCGCCTGCGGACCACGGCCGACGTGGATCGCTCTCTCCCACTTCGCTCCCGCCCGGGTCTTCGCTTCCTCTTCCCGGGCCCACGTCGGCCACCGGACCCCGTCCGCTTCCCCTGGCGGTCGGGGTCCATTCGTTCTGCGAGTCGCTGGCATCAGCCGACGGGATGCCGCGCATACGCGGCATCCCGTCGCGTTCGACGCCCCCATTGACGCTTCAGCCGCAGATTGCCGCGCATGCGCGGCAACGCGAGAGCCGGCCCAGGCCCTTCGGCTCAGGAGGCGAGGGTGGCGTGGCCGCCGTCGACGGGAATGACGGCGCCGGTCGTGTATGCCCCGGCGCGCGAGGCGAGGTAGATCGCGATCCCGGCCATGTCCTCCGGCGTTCCCACCCGGCCCATCGGGATGGCCGCGATCAACTGCTCCTCGTGTTCGAGCATGAACGCGGTCATCTTCGAGGGGAAGAAGCCCGGGGCGATCGCGTTGACCGTGACGTGGTCCGCGGCGAGGAACTTGGCGAGGTGGCGGGTCAACTGGTGCACGGCCGCCTTCGATGCCGAGTAGGCGTAGGTCTCGAACGCCGGCACGTGGAAGCCGCCGTCGATCGAGCCGATGTTGATGACCCGTGCCGGGTCGTCGGCGCTGGCCGCGGCGCGCAACTGCGGTGCGAGGGCCTGGGTCAGCAGGAACAGCGACTTGACGTTGAGGTCCATGACCTTGTCCCAGCCCGACTCGGGGTACTCGTCGAGCGGTGCACCCCAGGCCGCACCGGCGTTGTTGACCAGGACGTCGACCCGGTCCTCGCGCTCGACGACCTCGCCGGCCAGCCGTCGCACCTCGGCGGGGTCGGACAGGTCGGCCGGCAGGGCGACACAGGTGCCCACGGCTGACAACTCCGCGGCCAGTTCCTCGCACGCCTCGACCGAGCGCGACGAGATGTAGACCCGCGAGCCTGCGGCGACGAAGCCCCGCGCGATCATCTCGCCGATCCCCCGCGACCCTCCGGTCACCACGACGACCTTGTCGCGCACCGAGAACAACCGCTCCACGTCCATGGCTCTCCCTCGTGTCAGCCGGCGGGCGCACCTGGGGCCCGCGCCGTGCGACCGTAGCCGCGCCCCCTCGGCGAGACGATCCCGGCCCGACCGTTCCGCTTCGCTAGCGTCCCCGGCCACGACGACGCGGAAGGTCAGTGCGTGGACGAACCGCTGCGGATCGGCAACTGCTCGGGCTTCTACGGCGACCGGTTCGCCGCCGCCCGCGAGCAGGTCGAGGGCGGCCCTCTGGACGTGCTGACCGGCGACTACCTCGCCGAACTCACCATGCTGATCCTGTGGCGCGCCCGGCAGAAGCCGGACGGCGTCGGGTACGCGAAGACGTTCCTGCGCCAGATGCGCGAGGTGCTGGTCCCCTGCGTCGACCGGGGGATCCGCGTGGTCGTCAACGCGGGCGGCCTCGACCCGGCCGGGCTCGCCGGCGCACTCCGCGAGTTGGTCACCGATCTCGGTGTCCACGTGCCGATCGGCCACGTCGAGGGCGACGACCTCACGCCCCGGCTCGACGAACTGCGCCACGCCGGGCATCCGCTGGCGAACCTCGACACCGGCCAGCCGCTCGCCGAGGTCTCCGGACCGGTCCTGGCCGCCAACGCCTACCTCGGCGGCTGGGGTATCGCGGCGGCGCTGCAGGGCGGTGCCCGGATCGTGGTCACGGGACGCGTGACCGACGCGAGCCTGGTGGTCGGTCCGGCCGCCGCCCACTTCGGCTGGGCCCGCGACGACTGGGACCGGCTCGCC
>JAGXST010000162.1 GCA_018335555.1 Actinomycetota bacterium
CCCCGCCGGCGCGGTAGGGCTCGGTGGTCGCGAACAGCGTCAGCGCGAGCTCCTCCTTGGCGACGGCGGCGCGGCTGCGGGCGGCGGCCGCAGCCTGCTCGGCGTCGCGCAGTCGGCGAATCGCGTCGATCAGCAGCGCTCCGTCGAGGTCCGACCCGTTGGTCGTCGTGGTCATCGCGGAACCTTTCGTCAGGTCCGGGATGATGGGTGGGCGGGACGTGCCGTGCCGATCGGGCCGCTCCTGGGCTGTGGACGACCGTGACCGTTCGGCGGTCCCGCGGCGATGTCCGCTACTGCAACCTCGACGTCCGTCGTCACGAGGAGCCGCCGTGCCCGTGAGCAAGAAGCGTGACCTGCCGGGCACGTTGCAGCGGTCGCCGAAGAAGGCCCAACGGACCTATGCGAAGACGTTGAACTCGGCGCTCGAGACCTACGACGGCGACGAGGAACGTGCCGAACGAACCGCCTACGCCGCGCTCAAGCACACCCACGAGAAGGTCGGCGACCACTGGGAACCCAAGGACGAACCGGGACCGTCCGACGAGCGTTCCAGGATCGGCGGACCGGGCAAGCAGGGCCGCACCGCCGGCGGTGTCGACGTCGAGGGGCACACCAGACAGGAGTTGTACGAGCGGGCGAAGAGACTCGACATCGAGGGCCGCTCGACGATGGCCAAGTACGAACTCGCCCAGGCCATCGCGCGCAGGCAGGACTGACGTGCTCACGTCATGAAGGTCTCGGATGCCCTACGCCTGCGTGAGCCTGGCCGTGCGTGGCTGGCCTGCACGTCGTTCGATGAGGCCCGCGCGCTCGAGTGCGCGGACGTGGACGAGCACGGTGCTGGGCGAGGCGAGCTCCAGCTCGTCGGCGAGTTCGCGCAGCGTGGGTGCGTAACCGTGGCGCGCGTGCAGGCGGTGGAGTGCGGCCAGTACCTGGCGCTGACGCCGGGTGAGCTTCGTCGTGCGGTCGGATGCCGTCTTGGGGCGGTCAGTCATGGGGCTACCTCGGTGCGGGCCGGCGGCGAGCGTCGCCCGGTCCGGTCTCGTCTGCCGGATCGAGTCACTGCGACCTGTGGACAGCCGTAGGTCCGGTCGGCCGAGTCCGACACGGCTGTACCGAAGCCCTCGATCAACCGGTCGCGTTGCCACTGGGGTGTCCGACCTGAAGCGCGAGCCGGCGGTGCCGGTGCTGGACCTGCGCAGGTCCACGGGAGGGAGCGCCATGCGACGCCGGTCGTGGAGCGTCGTCGCGGTCGCGGTGTTCCTGCTCGTCGCGGGTGGCGTGACGCTGGCACTTCGCGCCTCCACGCCGGTGTCGTCCATCCCGCAGCGCATCCACGTCGAAGCGCTGCCGGACGCCAACGTGGGAGCTGCGCGAACAGCGCGACCTCGGGCCGGGCGGGTTGCGCTCCTGGCTGCCCGGCCCGATAGCACACGCCCCCGCGAGGAGGAGCCGGGGCATGGTCGAGTGAAACCCGAAGGCGGCGCTGAGCGTGCCCGCGGTGACGATCATGCAGATCGCCACGGCCTTCGCACGTCGGGGCGTGCCGAGGCCGAGCCGGTAGTCGCGGACCGTCGGCCCGATGGCGGGCATCTCGAGGACCCACCGCTCGAGCCGTGGGTTGGAGCGGGCGAAGCTGGCAGGGTATCGATGGCCGATCCCCGGCCGAACCTCCGGCCGTCACCACGTCCCGCACGGTCGTCCACAGGCGCACGGCAGTTCGTGGGCCCCCTCGTCGGATCCTGCGGCAGGCTGCGCGGGTCACCGTACGAGGGGAGCGGCATGAGACAACCGCCACGCTGGAACGATCCGATCGGCAGCGCCTGCGAGGAGGCCGCGGTCGCGGTGGGTCGCGGCCTCGACGTCCGGCCCACGCTGTACGGCTTCGAGGACGGCCAGCCGACGCTGCGCGTCCAGCCGGGCTTCGCCGCCATGCTGAAACGGCGCGAGCAGGTGCACGCGCTGCTGGTCACCCTGGTCCCGATCCTCGGCATCCGCCAGACCCTGTTGTTCACCCCCGCACGGGTCACCGACCCGTCCATCGACGACATCCACCTGCAGGCGGCGCTCGCGACCTACGGGATCACGGTCGAGGTGGCCGAACGTGTCGGCGACGAGGTGTCGGGCACCACCCACCTCGTCGAACACCGCCGCGACGGTGACCGGGTCCGCTGGGGAGCACCGGAGGAGATCGACCACGGCAACTTCACGAAGGTGCTCCACCACGCCCTGTCGACCCACCGGTTCGACGACGACGTGTCGGCGATGACGACTGCGTACGCCCTGTCGAAGTGGGGCGTGGTCGTCGAGGTGGCCCCCGGATGGCACGAGCGTTACGGGTTCACGCAGCTCGTGCCCCGGTTGGAACGGATGGTGCGTCCCTGTGACCGCCGACGGGCCCGCGACCTCGTCCGCGAGCGCAACCGGCAACGACGGCCGACGACGACCGCGGGACGGGACCGGCACGGACGGGAGGCGTCCCGATGACGGCGACGTTCACCTGGGCGGACCACGAGCCGTGGCTGGTCGACTTCCTCGAACCGAACGACGGCGAGGCCGCCCCCACGCCGTTGATGGTCTGCTTCGAGCGCGGCGTCGCCGACCGGATCGTCGACAGCCGTCGCGAGCGCCACGACGAGGAGGTCGATCCGGTCACCGAACTGGCGGTCATCGCCGCCGAACTCCGGCCCGAGGCCTGTGTCATCGCCCTACCCGTGCGCGTCAAGGACATCCAGGCGCCGGACGAGCCGGCGCTGGCGCGGACCTGGGTCCTGACCTGCGCCGTCTGGCGGGGTGGGCGGGCCGACCTGCGCGTGAGGCAGTTGGCGGTCGGCAGGGTCGGGCCCGCGTCGGACCTCGACGTCGAGCTGTCACCGGTCGCGACGGTGCTCGACGACGCTGTCCGTCACCGGCTCGGCGAAGAACCCGGTCACGTGCTGCTCGCCGCCACCCGATGGGGACACACGATCTACACGCCAGGGCCGGCCGACGACGCAGACGGGGTCGATGATGGGGCGGTGAACGTCACGGTGGTGCCCGGCCCCGTTCGCGAGGCCGACGCGGCAGCACACCGGCTGCGGCGCCACGCCGCCGACCTCGCGGCGCGGCACCGGCCCACCGGCAACTCGGAGACGCTGTTCGACCGCCCGGCCGTCCACGCCGACACCCCCGACGGCTGGCTTCCTGCATGTCCCCTGTGACCGGGGCCATCCCACGCGTTCGGGGCCCGTGGTGCTGCGCCGACCCGGCCGGGCGGCCGTGGGAGCGAAACGTGACCTCGATACGTTCGTCCAGCACGTCGGGGAGCGCCTGACGTCGTCGAACCCTGGATCGACCGTGTCACACGAGGGAGTCATCCGCGCGCGCCTGGCGATGGCGCGCCCTGCGCCGAGCGCGCTCGGGGCGTGGCGGTGGCTGTTGCTTCACCGCACCTCGGTCTGGCAGTGGCGGCTGGTCCTGCTCGTGAGCGCCCTCGCGGCGATCAACCTCGTCAACAACCTCGTGCTCCACGCCGACGCCTACGTGCCGGCCAACCTGGTGTTCGCCGCTGGCGCGGTGCTCATCGCCCGTAGGACCGGCATGAGCTGGGACGACCTCGGCCTGTCCCGCGAACGGCTGCGCCGCGGGATCGGTGTCGGCCTGGTGGCCGCTGGCATCGTCACGAGCGTGCTGGCCGCCTTCGCCTACGTCCCGGTGCTGGCCGACCATTTCCGAGCGGCCGGCACGCCCGGTACCGAGGAGGTCGCCTGGTCGGTCCTCGTGCGCATCCCGTTCGGGACCGCGCTGCCCGAGGAGTTGCTGTTCCGCTCGGTACTCCTCGGCGTCCTGCTCACGAGGCTGCGTCCGGTGCGGGCCGCGCTCGCCTCCGCCGGACTGTTCGGTCTGTGGCACGTCCTGCCCACGCTCGACGGCGCCAGCGCGTTCAGCGGCGGCGCCCCCGAGGTCGCACTCGCGGTGCTGGCCACCACCGCTGCCGGGGCCGGCTTCGCCTGGCTGCGTGTCCACGCCGACAGCGTGCTCGCCCCCGTCGCCGCCCACGCTGCCATCAACGGCATCGCGTTGCTGGTCTCGCACCTGCTGGTCGTCGGAGGCTGACCGGGCGGCCGGCCCGCTCGCTGCTGGCGGGTCAGGGGCCGAGGTACGCCTGGCACTCCAGCTCGACCTTGACCAACGTCAGCGGGCTGACGAACGTGGTGCGGGCCGGCCGTGGATGGGGGAAGGCAGCGAGGTAGCGCTCGTTGTATTGACCGAGCCAGGCCTCGTCGCTGACGAACGCCAGGACCCTGACGACCTGGGAGAGGTCGGCACCTGCGTCGTGGAGCACCCGGGTGAGGTTGGCGAATGCGAGATCGAACTCATCGGCGAACGAGCCCGGCACGACGGCGCCCGTCTCAGGGTCGGTCGCGGCCTGGCCCGAGACGAACAGCCAGTCGCCGGCGCGGACGGCCGGCGTGAGCGCTCGCTCGGGTCGGGCGCCGAAGTGTTGGATGGGCATGTCGTTCCTTTCGGGTGTCAGCGACGGGCCTGTCGGCAGACCTGACGCTGACTGCCCAGGCCGTCGATCGCGACGTCCATGACGTCGCCCTCACGCAGGTAGCGGGGCGGGTCGAAGCCGAGTCCGACCCCTGCGGGCGTACCGGTGTTGATCAGGTCACCCGGCTCGAGCACCATGAACTGGCTCAGGTACCAGACGAGGTGGGGCACCTTGAAGGCCATGGTCGCCGTGGTGCCGTCCTGCATCCGCTCGCCGTTGACGTCCAGCCGCATGCCGAGGGCGTCGAGGTCGCCGATCTCGTCGGGGGTCACCAGCCACGGACCGAGCGGGTTGAAGGTCTCGCACGACTTGCCCTTGACCCACTGACCGCCGCGTTCGAGCTGGAACGCCCGCTCGGAGACGTCGTTGGACACGCAGTAGCCCGCGATGACGGCCTCGGCGGCGGCCTCGTCGGCGAGGTAGCGGGCCTCGGCGCCGATGACCACGCCGAGTTCGACCTCCCAGTCGGTCTTCTCGCCGCCGATGGGCAACAGCACCTCGTCGTCGGGGCCCACGACGGTGTTCGGGGCCTTGAAGAACACCACCGGCTCGTCGGGCAGCGCCATGCCGGACTCGGCGGCGTGGTCGGCATAGTTGAGCCCGATGCACACCACCTTGCCCGGCCGCGCGATCGGTGCCCCGCGACGGGCCCCCTCGCCCTCCAGCCGCGGCAGGGTCCCCCTGGCGACCGCGTCCGCCAACCGTTGCAGGCCGCCGTCGCCGAAGAACCGCGGCCCGAAGTCGTGCGGCGCGACCTCGCCCGCGTCGTAGAGCGTGCCGTTCTCGCCCAGGACCGCGGGGCGCTCGTCGCCCACCGGACCGACTCGCATCAACTTCATCTCAGGACTCCTCGAGGCGGGTCGCCCCATGAAACGACAGATCGGGATCGAGCGGCCACGCTCCACGCCGTGCCCGGTAGGGAAGCCGCCGCAGGTCGCAGTCGGTGACGCCAGGAGTGGCGGCGTCCACGAACGCGTTCGCCAGCGGTCCCCACCCGGCCCGCACGGCCGCGGCACCCTTGAGCAGGATCACGGCGTAGCCGGCGGGGCGCAATCCCACGCTTCGGAACATCTCGGGGTCGTTGGGCTGGACCGGCAGCGACTGCAGGATCACGTCCGCGGGCCCGAGGCCGACGACGGCGGTCGGACCCATGCTGACCCGGGCGCCTGAGGCCATGGGGCCGCGGTTGACGAAATCGCCGTCGCCGAGCCATCGCACGGTCGCCTCACCGACCAGCGGTGCGCCGCTCAGCACCTCGGCCTTCCCGCCCAGGCTCGCCTCGAACCTGCCGCCCACGCCGGCCTCGCGCGCAGCGGTCACGGCGGCCGGGTCCCAGAGGGTCGCGGCGATGGGTGCGTTGAGGAGTTCGATGGCGGCGCGCAACAGCCAGGTGCTGTCTCCCGGCCCGCCGCCGTTGATGTTGTCGCCGGTGTCGGTGATGACGACCGGCCCTCCAGCCTGCTCGACGCGGGTGGCGGTCTGCCGGACGGCGTCGTCGGTGTCGGGGAGGGTCACCGCGAACTCGTGACGGTGCTCCCATGCCTGGGTGCACAGCCGTGCCAGGGCCTCGTCCGCCCGGTCACGTCGGTCCGCAGGCGCAGTGACGGTGAACGACAGGCCGGCATGGGCGACGTCGGCGTGCGCGAAACCAGCGTGCACGGCCACCTCGACCAGGCCGTGCCCGTGTTCGAGGTCGTGTGCTGTCTGCAGGAGGCCGCGCAACGGCTCGGTGTCGGTGCGTTGCGCGATCGGGGCGGCGAGTACGGGCACGGCGCGGTGGACGACGACCGTGGGGTGTCCGCCGGCTATGAGTGGCTGGAGATGTTCAGCGGCCCGGACGCCGGCTTCGTAGGTGTCGACGTGGGGGTTGGTGCGATACCCGACGAGCGCGTCGAGGTGGCGAACGCGCGCCGGGGTCATGTTGGCGTGCAGGTCGGTGACCGCGACCACCGGGAGGTCGCCGACGACCCGGCGGATACGTTCCAGCAGCCTCGTCTCCGGGTCGTGCTCGTCCTCGACGACCATCGCTCCGTGCAGTTCGACCAGCAGCCCGTCGAGGGCCCCGGCTCGCTGCAGCCCATCGATGACCTGCTCGGTGACCCGGTCGAAGGCCGCCCTGGTGACCGCACCGGCCGGGGTCGCATAGGCCCCGAAGACCGGTACGGGCTCGAACCCGAGCTGTTCGGCTGCCGCGAGCATGCCGCCGACGACGGTCCGTGTGCCCGAGTAGGCCTCGGCCAACTCGGGACCGACGAGCCAGCCCCGCCGCCGACGGAACGCCTCGATGTCCGTCGGCGTGCCCGCGAAGGTGTTGGTCTCGTGGAAGCAACCGATGACCGCCACACGCGGCGTGGCGGTGGCGGATCCGGCAGGCAGGTGGCCGCCCCCTCTGTCCACCTGTCAGGCCGCGAACGCGGACAGGGTGGCGTCGAAGCGCTCCATGACAGCGTCGAGTTCGATGTCGGTGTGTGCCGCCGAGACGTACCAGATGCCCCGTCCGGTCACCCAGACGCCGTGTTCGACCAGTTGCTCCGCCAGTGCCCGGTAGCGCGCGAGATCGAGGCGCTGCAGGTCGCGCAGGTCGTGAACCGGTGTGTCGTCACCGAACGAGACGTGGAACGCCATCCCGAGCCCCTGCACGCGAAGCGGCAGGTCGTGGGACTTGGCGAGACCGCGGATCCCTTCCATCACCGCTTCGCCGTGGGCCTCGACACGTGTGTACGGGGGGTCCGTCCGCAGCGCGGTGAGGGTGGCCGCGACCGCCGCGCAGCCCATCGACGAGGCGTTGAAGGTGCCGGCGTGGACCACGCCCGTTGCGAAGTGGCCCAGCAGGTCGCGAGACCCGGCGAGCGCGGCGACCGGCCAGCCGCCCGCCATCGCCTTGCCGTAGGTCGCCAGGTCGGGGGTGACGCCGAAGCGCTGTGCCGCACCGCCCGCGCTGAGACGGAAGCCGGTGATGACCTCGTCGAAGATCAGCACGACGCCGTGCCGGTCGCACAACTCCCGGACACGCTCGAGGTACCCCGGGCGCGGCTCGATCGCGCCGGTGTTGCACATGAAGGGTTCCATGATGACCGCAGCGACCTCGTCGCCGCGGTCGGCGAGCACGGCGGCCACCGCCTCGGGGTCGTTCCACGGCAGCACGATCGAGTCGTCTAGGTGGCGTGGCAACTGCCCCTGGCTGGCCGGCGACGACACGCCGGCCGCGTCGGTGTCGAGCAGCACGTTGTCGAGCCAGCCGTGGTAGTGCCCCTCGAAACGCACGAACCGATCCCGCCCCGTCACGGCACGGGCGAGCCGCAGCGCCGCCTGCACCATCTCGGTTCCAGACAGCCCGAATCGCACCATCTCCGGCCATCCGAGAGCGTCGAGGAACAGGCGTCCGGCCTCGTTCTCCAGCGGCTGCTGGGCCCCGAAGACCATCCCGCGCCTGCAGGCGCTCGCGACGGCCTCGTTGACTTCCTCGGCGGCGTGCCCGAGGAAGTTGGGGCCCTGACCGAGCAGGTAGTCCACGTAGTCGTTGCCGTCGACGTCGTAGAGCCAGGCGCCTGCGCCACGTTCGAAGAAGATCGGGGGTCCGGCGAGCCGGACGTTGGAGTGCACACCACCCGGGGTCAGGTCCGTGGCCTGCGCATGCAGCCGCTGCGACTCGGCGTGTGGTCGGTCAGGCATCCCTGGCTCCTCCTGGGCTACGAAGCGGCTGCCGTCGTGCCCGGTCCGCCGACCCGGCTGGCGCTGCCGCCGGCGGCCGTGCCCGAGAGCTCGGCTGCCGCGCCGCGCAGGGCCTCGGCCACCTGCTCGACCGCGTTCATGGGAAATCGCGATGCCGGGGCGCTGAGACTGATCGCCGTCGGCAGCCCGACGTCACGCAGCGGAACGGCCACGCAACGGCCGTCCTCCTCGTTCTCGCCGTTGTCGAGGGCGTAGCCGCGGGTCCGGGTGGCGCCGAGTTCGTGCAGGAACGAGTCGATGTCGGTGATCGTGACATCGGTCTTGGCCGGCATCCCCTCGTGTTCGAGGATGCTTCGCACCTGCTCGAGGGGGAGCAGGGTTGCGATGGCCTTGCCGACCGCGGTGCAGTGCACGTGGTCACGGTCGCCGCGCCGCGCGGCGAGGCGCATCGACTTCTGGCTCTCGATGATCTCGACGTACACGACGCGGTCGCCGTCCAGCATCGCGAGGTTGATGGTCTCCTCGAACCGGTCGCGCAGGGCCTCGAGCAGGGGGCGGGCCCGTGCGGCGAGCACGTCGAGCTGCCGACCGGGCAACGGCAACAGGCTCGGGCCGACCCGGAAGCTGCCGGTGGACTCGTCGCGCTGGAGGTAGCGCCGCGCCTCGAGCGTGGCGAGGTAGCGGAACGCCGAACTCTTCGGCAGACCCGTGGCCTCCACGACCTCGTTCGGGGAGAAACCGTCGGGGCTGCGTTGGGCGAGATCCAGCAGGTCACAGACGCGCTCGACGGCGCGGATCGAGTACGCGGTCGAGTCCGCACCCTTTTCCCGACTCACCTGATGAACTCACTTTCCCGTTGAATGAGAAGGCTAGGGGTCGGGCGGCGTCGCGGCAAGCCGGCTGGCGTTCCCCGCTTGGGGCGCGCACTATGCCGTATCTGGCGGCTATGGGCACGGTTGCCGCCGGGAATTCATTGACAGGTCCGGAGACGGTTGCTAGACACATCCCAACACGTGGGATCGTCGTCTCAGCAAGTGAAATGAGGGAGCCATGCGCGCCATACCGAGTCGATCGAGCCGGTCCCGTTCGCGGATCGTGGTGGTTGGGCTGGCGCTGAGCCTGGCCCTGGCTGCCTGCGCGTCGGATGATCCGGGCGCAGACGAGGAGCCCGATCCGGCCACCGACGAGCAGGCCGGTGACACGACGGACGGCGAGCCGGCTGCCGGCGACGGCCAGGCCGTGCGTTTCCTCATGGCCGAGAACTTCTGGGCCGACTGGCGCCCGTACTCATCGACGGCCCTGAGCCAGAAGCGGCTCGAGCGCCAGATCTACGACTATCTCGTCGACTTTCCCTCGGGCGACCTCAGTCAGCCCGAACCCAGCCTCGCCACCTCATGGGAACAGGTGGACGACACGACCTGGGAGTTCACCCTTCGCGAGGACGTGGTCTTCCACGACGGCCAGCCTCTGACCGCCGAGGACGTCAAGGCCTCGGTCGAACTCGCCTCGGGAACCGCGGGGGAGAGCGCCTACGCGCTGACCTGGGCACCGGCCGAGGTCGAGGTGGTCGACGATCAGACCGTGCGCATCACCACCGAGGAGCCGTTCGCACCGTTGCTCGTGGAGCTGTGGTGGACCCCGATCGTCTCCGCCGCGTGGCTCGACGGCGACGAGAGCCGGCTCCAGAGCGAACCCAACGGCACCGGCCCGTTCCGTCTCGTCTCCGACGACGTCAACGTCAAGACGATGGAACGCAACCCCGACTACTGGGGGGAGCCCGCGCAGATCGAGACCCTGGTGTGGGAGTTCATCCAGGACCCGCAGACCCGCCTGAACGCGTTGCTCAGCGGCGAGGCCCACGCCATCGACCGTGTCCCCCCCGAGCATCTCGAGACGATCGAGAACGAGGACGGCGTCGAACTGCTCGGCGTCACCGGCATCGAGTCGGTCAACCTCTACGTCCGCACCGGCCGCTTGCCGATCTGGGACGAGAGCGCCGACTTCCGTCGCGCCGTCAACCTCTCCTTCGACCGACAGCCGCTGGTTGACAACCTCGTGATGGGCTCGGCCGAGGCCGCCGGCAGCTTCCTGCCGACCAACACCATGTTCTACCAGGAGCAGCAACCGCCGTTCACCGCCGATCCCGAGGCAGCAGCCGAGGCGTTGGCGGCAGCCGGCGTGGACGACGGGGGCCCACCGTTCGAGATCTGGGTCGCCGAGGGCTTCCTGCCCCGCGCCGTGCCGGTGGTCGAGGCCATCGTGGCGCAGATGCAGGAGATCGGTCTCAACCCGACGGTGGTGACCAGCGACGTGGCCGGCCTCATCGACGACGCATTCGGTGAGGACGGCACCGGCGCGATGTACCACCTGAGCTGGGCCTCGGCCGGCGATCCCCATCAGGCCGCCGCCGTCTATTCGTCCGCCTTCGCCTGGTACTTCGGCGACGAGGAGTTGGATGCGCTCGTCGACCAGGGACGCACGACGCTGGATCCGAGCGAGCGCGAACAGGTCTACGCACAACTGCAGGAGCACATGTGGGAGCAGGCCTGGCACGTGCCGTTGTACAACTCGGACTTCACCATGGCGCACGTGAGCGAACTGGAGGGCATCATCGTCCAGCCGCACTCGTTCCGGACCGACTTCCACCGGGCGAGGCTGGGCAACTGATCGGGAGCATCTGCGTGGAGGGCCACCCGGACACGGTCGTCGCCCGATGACCGGCCGTGTCCTGGTGACGCGCCTCGGCCACATGGTGCTGGTCGTGCTCGCCGTGATGACGATCGCGTTCTTCGTGCTGCGGCTGGCCACCGGCGATCCGGCGCGACTGGTCAACCCGCCCGGGACACCGGAGAACATCATTGCCCAGACGCGGGCGCAGATCGGGACGGATCGCTCGCTGCCGGTGCAGTACCTGACCTACCTCGGCGACGCGGTGCGCGGCGACCTCGGCACCTCGTTCCGAGGCGCCCAGTCCGTCGGCCGGACGGTGATGGCGGCGCTGCCCAACACGCTCTCGCTCGCCGGGCTCGCGATCCTGTTCTCGGCCGCGATCGCCCTGGTGCTGGGCGCGCTCGCGGCCTGGCGTCCCGGCGGCCTCTTCGACCGACTGGTGCTGGGGTACGCAGCGCTCGCCCAGGCGACCGCGCCGTTCTGGCTGGCAGTGATGCTGATCCTGGTGTTCTCGCTGCGATTGCGCATGTTCCCGGCCATCGACATGTCGAGTTGGCGCAGTTTCGTGCTGCCGGTGACCACGCTCGTCGTTGCCCTCAGCCCCGTGCTGACACGAACTGCGCGCCAGTCGTTCCTCGAGACCCTCAACGAGCCCTACATCAAGGCAGCCCGTGCCCGGGGCCTGCCGAACTGGCGCGTGTTCGCCGTCCACGGGGTGAAGTCGGCATCGATGCCGATCATCACCCTGATCGGTCTCCAACTCGGGTTCCTGCTCGCCGGCGCGGTCGTCGTCGAGGCGATCTTCAACTGGCCCGGCATCGGCAAGCTGATCCTCGACTCACTCGCGAGTCGGGATTTTCCGATGATCCAGGGCGGCATCCTGGTCGCCGCCGTCGTGTTCGTGGTGATGAACTTCGTGGTCGACCTGCTCTACACGCTGCTCGACCCCCGCGTCCGGGCGGGCCAGACGTGAGCGACGTCGTCGCCGCGGCCGCGGAACAATCGGCGCCGAAGTCCACCCGGGCGGGCAGGGACGTCGGTCGACGCATCCTGCGCAGCCCGTTGGCCATGCTCGGCCTGGTGGGCACCCTGCTGGTGCTGGCCGCCGCAGTCCTGGCCCCGTGGCTGAGTCCTCACGACCCCACCTCGCAGAACCTCGCCCACATCCTGGCGCCGCCGATCTGGGCCGAGGGCGGCACGGCCGAGCACCTGCTGGGGACCGACGGGCTCGGCCGCGACGTCGCCAGCCGCCTGCTCCACGGCGCCCGCAATTCGCTGTTCGTCGCGGTCGCCGCCATGCTGATCGGCAGCGGGCTGGGGCTCGTCACCGGCCTCGTCGCAGGGTTCTTCGGCGGCCGGGTCGAAGCGCTCATCATGCGTCTGGGCGACGTGCAGCTGGCGTTTCCCTTCATCCTGCTCGCCATCGCCATCCTCGGGGTCGTCGCGGACCGGTCTGCACTCCATCTCATCCTCGTGCTCGGCATCCCCGGCTGGATCATCTACGCCCGGGTCGTGCGCAGCCGCGTGCTCGCCGAGCGCGAGAAGGAGTACGTGCAGGCGGCGCGGGCCGTTGGCGCCGGCAGCTGGCGACGACTGTTCCGCTACGTCTTCCCCTCGGTGTGGCAGGTCGTACCGGTGATCGCCCTGCTCGACGTTGGGTTCCTCATCATCATGGAGTCGACCCTCGCCTTCCTCGGACTCGGGCTGCCGCCGCCGAGCCCGACCTGGGGCGGCATCCTCGCCGAGGGGCGGCGCAACATGGTCGTCTCGCCCTGGCTCCCTGTCCTGCCGGGCCTGGCCATCCTGGTGACCGTGCTGAGCATCAACCTGTTCGGGGACGGGCTCGCCGCCGTCATCGACCCCCGACTGCGCCGGGGTGGGATGCGCCGGATTCTGCCGCCGTCACTCACGGCAGCCTCCTGGCACGATCCCGGGACGGCGGCTCGGGACGAGTCGTCGCCGGCGTGGCCGGTCGCGACGGGGGAGGGCGCCCCGCTGCTGCAGGTGCGCGACCTTCGGATCGACTTCCCGGCGACCGAGAGCACCGTGCACGCGGTCCGCGGCATCGACTTCGACCTGCGGCGGGGCGAGACGCTGGGCGTGGTCGGCGAGAGCGGATCGGGCAAGTCGGTCACCGCGACGGCGATCCTGCAGTTGCTGGACCCACCCGGACGGGTCAGCACCGGACAGATCCTGCTCGACGGCGAGGACCTCGCCCGGGCCAGCAACCGACGCATGGCGCAGCTACGGGGTCGGCAGCTCGGCATGATCTTCCAGAACCCGGCCGCGTCGCTCAACCCGGTCCTGACGATCGGGTACCAGATGCGCGAAGCCCTGCGGCAGGTCACCGGCTGCACACGGAAGGAGGCCGCGGAGCGGTCGCACCGCGCGCTGCTCGACGTCGGGATCCCCGACCCGGCACGGGTCGCGCGGCAGTATCCGTTCGAACTCTCCGGGGGGATGAACCAGCGGGTGATGATCGCGATGGCGCTCGCGGCCAGCCCCCGCGTCCTGCTCGCCGACGAGCCGACCACCGCGCTGGACACCACCACGCAGGCGCAGATCCTGCGCCGCCTCGTCGACCTCACCGAGGAGCACGAGATCAGTCTGGTGCTGATCACGCACGACATCGCGGTCGTGGCCGAGTACGCGGACACGGTCATGGTCCTCTACGCCGGAGAGGTGTGCGAATACGGGCCGGTGCGCCAGGTCGTCGACGACCCCCGCCACCCCTACACGCGGGCGCTGCTGGAATCCGTGCCCCGGGTCGAGACCGCCGACGAACGGTTGGTGCCGATTCCCGGTGACCTGCCGGATCCACGCGCCCAGCGCACCGGTTGCCCGTTCGCCGCCCGCTGTCCCGAGGTCATGGACGTCTGTCGCGAGGTCAAGCCGCCGCGCTTCGACATCGGGGGCCGGCACGACGCCGCCTGCCACCTGTGGGCCCCGGACCGGGTCGCCGGGAGCAAGCCATGAGCGCACCGCTGCTGGAGGTCCGTGGCCTGTCGAAGCACTTCTCGGTCCGGCGACGCGCGGGGTGGACCCGCAAGGTCCACCCGCTGCGGGCCGTCGACGACGTGTCGTTCACGCTCGACGCGGGAGAAACGCTCGGACTGGTCGGCGAGAGTGGCTGTGGCAAGTCCACGCTCGGGCGGACCGTGCTGGGGTTGCTCGCGCCCACCGCCGGCGAGGTGCTGTTCGAGGGCGAGCACTTGACCGAAGGCGATCCGCGGTTGCGACGGACCGCGCAGATCGTGTTCCAGGACCCCTACACCTCGTTGCCGCCGAAGATGCGGGTCGGCCGCATCATCGCCGAGCCGTTGCTGATCCACGACCTCGTGCCCCGCGCCGATGTCACCGAGCGGGTCGCGAGCCTGCTACGCGACGTCGGCCTGAAGCGGGAACACGCCTCCGCACTGCCGCATCAACTCTCCGGCGGACAGCGCCAGCGGGTCGGCATCGCCCGGGCGCTGGCGGTCGAACCCAAACTGATCGTGGCCGACGAGGCCGTCTCCGCACTCGACGTCTCCGTCCAGGCCCAGATCCTCAACTTGCTCAAGGACCTGCAGGAGCAGCGCGGGATCGCCCTGCTGTTCATCTCGCACGACCTCGGCGTCGTGCGCTACATGAGCCACCGCATCGCGGTCATGTATCTCGGCCGGATCGTCGAACTCGGTCCTGCCGTCGACCTCGTCGAGCAGCCCCTGCACCCCTACACGCGTGGGCTGCTCGCGGCGGTGCCCCGCATCGACGCCCGCCGGTCCGCCGTGCGCATCGAGTCCGAGCCGCCCAATCCGGTGGACCCGCCCGAGGGTTGCAGATTCCACCCCCGCTGCCCGATCGCGCAGTCGCGCTGCTCACACGACCCTCCGCAACTGCTGGACTGGCTGCCCGGTCGCGAGGCGGCCTGCCACTTCGCCCTCGACGGACCCGATGCCCCGGCTCCCGTCGCCGGTGACCGTCTGCATCCGCCGGGAGCCGCGTCGTGAGCAGGCCGCGGATCGCCGTCGTCGGCCTCGGGTTCATGGGTGCCAGGTGGGGCCGTGCCATCGCCGAACACCACGGTGCCGCCCTTGCCGTGGTCGCCGACCTGCGTGCCGACGTCGGCCGAAGCGTCGCCGACGACCTCGGCGCCGAGTTCGTGGCCGACCCCCTCGAAGCGGCGTCACGCCCGGACATCGATGGCGTGGTGGTGTGCACCCCCGAGGACGGTCACGTCGATGTCGCGGTCACGGCGATCGAGGCTGGGAAGGCCGTCGCCGTCGAGAAGCCGTTGGCCCACACGGTCGTGGACGCCGAACGCATCCGCGACGCGGCAGAGGCGAACGGCGGCCTCGTGCTCGCCGGTCACGTGCTGCGTTTCGAACCGCGCTACGCGGCGATCCGTCGTGCGATCGAGGCCGACGAGATCGGTGCGGTCCAGGCCGTGCGCAGCGAACGGATCGGTCTGGTCGCCGATCAGGACGTCCTGCAGGGTCGGACCTCGGTGGCGCTGTACTACGGCGTCCACGAGTTCGACCTCGCCCGTTGGTACGCAGGTGAGGTCGCCGAGGTGTGGGCGGCGCGCAGCCGCGGCGTCGTCGCCGCCCACGGTCACGACGTCGAGGACCTGTACTCGGTCGGGCTGTCGTTCGCCAGCGGCGCACACGGCACGGCCATGATCGGCTGGTCACTCCCACCGCGCACGCCGGGCTTCGGGATCGCCGGTTTCACCGTCATCGGCGAACGTGGTGTGCTCCAGGTGGCGCAGGGCACCACCGGATTCCAGATGGTCCTCGACGAGGGCACGGTCGACGTCGACGTCCACTACTCGCCCCAGGTGCACGGCCGGCTCCGCGGTGCCCTCGGCCTCGAGGTCGACCACTTCGTCCGCTGCGTACGCGGCGAGCAGGAGCCGATCTGCACGGCCGCCGACGGCGTCGAGGCGGTCCGGATCGCGCTCGCGATGGAACAGGCGGCCACGACCCGGACGGCCGTCGCGGTCGGGTCCGGCGCCGACACGAAGCGCGACGCCGCACGGGGGGTCAGCCGATGAACGAACTCGCCCACATGACCACCGAGGAGGCAGCCGGTGCGCTCGCCTCGGCGGGACTGGCGATCGTCCCACTCGGCAGTTGCGAGCAGCACGGGCCGCACCTCTCGCTCGACACCGACCTGGCCATCGCGGACGCGCTCGCGCGTCGACTCGCGGCCGACCTCGGCCCCGACGCCGTGCTGTGCCCCCCGCTCGGCTACGGCCTGTCGGAGCACCACCTCGCATTCGCCGGGACCCTGACGCTGCGGCCGTCCACCTACCTGGCGGTGCTCGACGACCTGTTCGAGAGCCTGCACCACGCCGGGTTGCGCCGGGTGCTGCTCGTCAACGGCCACGGCGGGAACATCGATGCCCTGCGACTGGCGGGCCGGACCGCCCGACGGGACCGGGGGATGCTGGTCGCGTCGATCATGTGGGCCGTGCTGGCCGCCGACGAGGTGGCCGCCGCCGCCCGGAGCGACGCCTTCGGTCACGCCTGCGAGACCGAGACGTCGATGGCGCTGGCCCTGGTCCCCGACCGTGTACGGACCGAACGCCTGGGACCGGCGGGCAGACGCTCGTCGGTGGACCCGATGACCGATCCGCCGCGGGCATCGGTCGACGAGTCGGTGTGGCTGCACCAGTGGAGCGATGACGGCGCGCTCGGCGACCCGAGGCTGGCCACCGCGGCGGCCGGCGAGCAGATCGCCGCTGCCGCCCACGGCCGGGCTCTCGACTTCGCCCGCCGCATGCTGATCCGCCCACTGCCCGAGGAGAGCTGATGGCGACGACGGAACTGCGGCTGCTGGTAGCCGACGATTGGGTCGAGGGGATCGCCCAGCCGTTGCCCCTGCACAGCCCGGTCACGGGCGAGGTCGTCGCCCTGGTCCACCAGGCCGACGCCGGACATCTCGACCGCGCCGTCGACGCGGCGTGGGAGGCCCACCACAAGCTCGCGCGCATGACCGCGTTCGAGCGGGCCGCCCTGACCCACCGGGTGGCCGACCTGATCGAGGAACGCGCCGGGACGATCGCCCGTGACCTCTCCGCCGAGCACGGCAAGCCGATGGTCGGCGAGGCGCTGCCCGAGGTCGCCGCGGCCGTGGAGATGTTCCGCGACGCCGCCGAGGGGATCAAGCGGCTCGAGACCAGCGTGATCCCCTCCTCCGACCCTGCCAAGCGGGTCATCACGATTCGTCAACCCCGCGGCGTGTACGGCCTGCTCACGCCGTGGAACTTCCCGGTCACGATTCCCAGCGAGTACCTCAGCGCCGGCCTCGCGACCGGTAACGGCATGGTCTGGAAGCCGTCGGAGCTCACGCCCACGTCGGCGGCCCACCTCGCGCAGTGCTTCCTCGATGCCGGCGTGCCTGCGGGCACGCTCAACCTGCTCCACGGGGACCCGGCCGAGATCGGCGGCGGCATCGCCGGCCACGAGCGGGTCGTCGCGGTCGGCCTGACCGGCAGCAGCCGCACCGGTCAGGCGGTGGCGGCGAGGGCAGCCGGGAAGCCGCTGTTGTTCGAGCTCGGCGGCAACTGTCCGGTCATCGTGTTCGACGACGCGGACCTGGACACGGTCGTCGAGAAGTTGGCCTTCGGTTGCTTCGCGAATGCCGGCCAGATCTGTGACTCGGTCGAACGGATCCTGGTTCACGAGCGGATCCAGGACGACCTGGTCGCCGGGCTCGCCGAGGCGGCCTCCCGGCTTCGCCTCGGATCACCGTTCGACGAGAGCACCACGCTCGGGCCGGTCATCAACGAAGCGGGCGCCGCCAGGATCGACGCGCACCTCGCCGATGCCACCGACCGGGGTGCGACCGTCGTCATGGGCGGCGGACGTGCCGGCGGGCACCCGACCGCGCTGTACTACCAGCCCACGGTCGTCGCCGGGATCCGACCGGGCATGCGCATCGAGGCCGAGGAGACGTTCGGTCCGGTCGCAGCCGTGATGGCGGTCGAGGACGAGCAGGCGGCGGTGGAGGCAGCGAACCGGTCGTCGACGGGACTCGTCGGTGCCGTCTTCACCCGCGACATCGGTCGTGCGATGCGTGTGGCCGAGGCGTTGGAGACCGGCATGGTCAACATCAACGACTCGACGGCCTACTGGCAGCCACACACGCCGTTCGGCGGCTTCAGCGGCAAGAACAGCGGCATCGGCCGTCTCGGCGGCCGGTGGACGCTCGAGGAGATGACGCAGATCAAGACCATCAACCTCGACGTGAGCTGACCGGAACTGTCCGCATCCGGCGTCTAGCCTCCGCCCGATGGAACTGACCCCCGCGCACCTCAACCGCGCCACGCTGGCGCGGCAGTCGCTGCTCGGACGGGCCGCTCTCTCGGTCGTCGACGGGATCCGGCGAGTCGTCGGGTTGCAGGCGCAGGAGCCGGCCTCGCCCTACATCGCACTGTGGAACCGGCTGGAGGGATTCGATCCGGCCGATCTCGATGCGGCGTTCGCCGGCCACGCGGTGGTCAAGGCGACGCTCATGCGCATCACCCTGCACGCCGTCGCCGCCGAGGACCACCCGGCCCTCCACGCGGCGATGCTGCCGAACCTGCGCGCGTCGCGACTGGGCGACAAGCGCTTCACCGGGCCCGGCCTGACCGTCGCCGACGCCGACGCCGCCCTGCCCCGGCTGCTCGAGCACGTCGGCGAGCCGCGCACCAAGGACGAGATCGAGGCGCTCTTCCTCGACGAGCACGGGGAGGAAGCCAGCCCCTGGTTGTGGTGGGCGCTGCGGACCTTCGCCCCGCTCGTCCACGCCCCGCGCGGCGCCCCCTGGTCGTTCGACACACGCAAGGCCTACCGTGCCGCGCCTCCGCCGCAGGGGGCGCCGCCGGACCACGAGTCGGGCGTCGAGCACCTCGTCGTGCGCTACCTCGAGGCATTCGGGCCGGCCACGATCGCCGACGTCGGCCAGTTCGCGCTGCTCCAGCGGGCGAAGGTCCGGGCGGCCGTCGAGAGGCTGGGGGA
>JAGXST010000163.1 GCA_018335555.1 Actinomycetota bacterium
CTCGCCGCACGCACGCCGGTGCTGACCGTGTTCACGGCCGTGGCGGCGTTCGCGAGCCTCGGGCTACCCGGGCTGGCAGGGTTCGTGGCAGAGTTCCAGATCTTCACCGGCGCGCTGGCGATCTACCCGTGGCTGGCCGGGGTCGGCCTGCTCGGGATCGTCCTCACCGCCGCGCTGTTCCTGCGCATGTTGCAGAAGCTGTTCCTGGGGCCGCTCCCCGAGCGGTGGCGCGACTGGCCCGAGCTGGGGCGCGTCGAGATCGGCGCGCTCGCGGTTCTGCTCGTGCTGGTCGTGGTGCTCGGCGTCGCCCCCGCGTGGCTGCTCGACGTCATCGACTCGGCCGCCGGGCCGCTCGTGGGCCGCTAGATGGACATGGACATGGCCGCGATGGTCGGGGACGTCGTCCCCGAGATCGCGCTCGTGGTCACCGGGGTCGTCGTGCTCCTGTACGCCCTGTTCGCCCCGCGCCGGTTGCAGTGGGCGGCGGCGCCGTTGGCCGCCGGCGGCGTGGTGGTCTCGGCGATGCTCACGCTGCGGCGTCTGGCTTCCGGGTCGCAACGGCTGACGTTCACCGACAGCTACGCCATCGACCAGCTCACCGACTGGGGGGTGCTGCTGATCCTGGTGGCGACGCTGGCGGTCATCGCGCTCTCCGCGCCCTGGTTCCTGCGCGACCCTCGCCACGGCGAGTACTACACCCTGCTGGTGTTCTCGGCGCTCGGGGCCGGGCTGCTCGCGGGCGCCAGCGACCTGATCCAGCTCGCACTGTCGCTGTTGCTGTCCTCGGTGACCGGGTTCGTGCTCGCCGCCTACTACCGCCAGTCCCGGGCTGCCTCGGAGGCCGGGATCAAGTACTTCCTGCTCGGCGCCCTGCCCAACACCGGCATGCTGATCGGGTTGGCCTACCTGTTCGGTCTCGCCGGCGGCACGACCTATCCGGCCCTGCGTGACGGGTTGTCTGCCAGCAGCCCCGCACTGGTGGTCGGGGTCGCCCTGGTCGTGCTCGTGCTGGCGTTCAAGCTCGGGGCGGTGCCGCTGCACGCCTGGGTCCCCGACGTCTCGCAGGGCGCGCCCGCGCCCGCGGCCGCGTTCATCACCACCGCACCGAAGGTGGGCGCGTTCATCGCGCTCGCACGGTTCGTGGACATCGTGCCGCCCGACACGGTGGGGTGGCGTCCGCTGCTCGCCGGCCTGGCGGCACTGACGATGACGCTCGGGAACCTGGCGGCGTTGTGGCAGGACGACCTCCGTCGGCTGTTGGGCTGGTCGGCGGTCTCGCAGACCGGCTACGGCCTGATGGCGCTCGTGGCGCTCCAACGCAGCGAGCTGGCCGTACCGTCACTGCTGTACTTCCTCGCCGCCTACGTGGTGGGCAACGTGGCAGCGTTCGGAGTCGTGGTCGCGTTGCGTGGCCGCACGAAGCGTGAGGACTACCGCGGGCTGGCCCGCCAGCGACCGTTCCTCTCGGCCATCCTGGCGGTCAGCTTCCTATCGTTCATCGGGATCCCGCCGTTGGCCGGGTTCGCCGCCAAGCTGCTGCTGTTCAGCGTGACGATCGACGCCGGGTACGCGTGGCTGGCCGTCCTCGCGGTCGTCAACACCGTGGTGTCAGTGTTCTACTACGCACGGTTCCTGGCACCGATGTACTTCGCCCCGCTCGAGGGCCGCGTCGCCACGCTCAGCCGGTGGTCCAGTCTGGCCGCCGCCGCCGCGGGGGCGGCGGTGCTCGCCGTCGGGATCGCCGCCGAACCGTTCGTCCGTGCGTTCAGTACAGCGATACTGCTGCCATGACCGCGCGGGACCGGGACGGCTCCATCACCGTTCGCGCTGGTCGGCGCACGCGGATCGTCGACCACGCGGCCGAAGGAGCTCAGGCCGGGCAGGGTGCGGACTCTGGCCCGCGGGTGCGGAAAGCCGTCGCGAAATCGCGGAGCAGCGCTGCGTCCACCTCGTCGAGCACCATCCGGCGCGTCCACGCCGTCGCCATCAGCGGTACCTCGAGCGACGGGTTCGGTGCCACCAGCACGTGGTCGCCCAGCTCGGCACCGAAGGACTCCAGCGACGAGACATCGTCCGGCTCGAGCTCGTCGGGGCGGTACTGCAACGCGACGGCTCCGTGCTCGAGAGCGTGGATCTGCGCTCCCGGTGGGACCGGCGCTCGCTGGACACCGCACACCGCTCCTTCGAGGTGTGGTCCCGAGGTCGGCGCTGGCTCGGCCGTCGCCGTCGCCGTATGCGCCCGACCTCGGTTGTCTTCCACCGCGACCAGGCCACCGAGGCGCGCCTGAGCGGCACGTCGCTCGTTACCGGAGAGGTAGACCGCGCCGGTGACAGCGGCGAGCACGAGGGCGGCCACCGCTACAGCGCCGCCTCGCCGTAGCTGGCGTCGGCGCCGCGCACGGCGTCGGGCCACCTCACGCTCCCGACGAGCTTCCTCCCGCCTGCCCTTCTTGCGCTGGCTCTTGCTCTGCGATCGCGGCTTGGCCACGGACACCACCCTTCTGACGAGCGAGAGAGACGGCGGCGGTCGGCACCGGCACGCGGCACGCCCGCTCAGCACGGAGGCGCACACGCAGTGCCCACCCCAGCAAGCCCAGTGACAAGATCCCGAGGATCGGCTGCAACGGCGCCCACCACTGGAGGGCACCGGCCACGCCGAGGGTGGCGACGACGACCTTGTTGCACACCGGGCAGCCGACCGCCAAGACGGTCAGCAGACCCCCACCCGCACCAGCTCCAGCCCCGCGGTCTGACGTGGGAGAACGGGCGTAGGTGGCAAGCAGCAGCCCGACCAGCAGCGCGCTGACGCCCCAGATCGGCCAGTTCCACCAGACGGGCGGGGTCATGCGGCTGAACCAGGCGCTGGGCACTAGCGCCGTCGGCAGCGCCATCAAGAGGCCGGCGCCGGCGGTGCCGGCAACCGCGACCACCCACCGCCGGCGGGGCCACCGCAGCATGTCCACTCCGCTGAGCCTCCACCGCAACGTCCGAACCCCGGTTACCCTCAGCGAAATACTACCGAGGCATCGTAGTAGTGTCCGCTCGGGCCCGCCCGCTGTCCATGCCGGGACCGCTTGCCCGTGCACGGCGAAAGATGGCGCATCGTCGGCGGCGGCTCCCGCGCTGGCTCCGTGGCGGTGTGAGGCGCGGACGGGCCGACGATCACGTTGTTCTGTAGGGGACCGGGCCCCTCGGATTTCGACGACCTACCCGTGCAGATCCATCGGATGGAACAGCATCGTCTGGCGAGCGGTGCATGGGACGCCGAAGACGACACGTGCCCACGGAACCGGTTGTCCGCTACCGCGTCAGCCTCGGCCGGTCGCCAGTACCACCGTGGCTAGCAGGGCCAGGTAGACCGCGAAGCCGGTCAGACCTCGGGTGGAGATGATCCGCAACAGCCACCGGATCGCCCACAGGCCCGACACGAACGCCGCGATCACGCCGGCCGTCAGCTCGGTGGGCGCGACCTGTGAGGCGGCCAGTTTCGGCAGTTCGACCGAGATGGCGCCGACGATGGCGGGGATCGACAGCAGGAACGAGAACCGGGCGGCCGTCTGGCGATCGACACCAAGCAGCAGCCCGGTGGCGATCGTGGAACCGGACCGCGAGATGCCAGGGAGCAGCGCCGCAGCCTGCGCGACTCCGACGACCAGCGCAGCGGACCAACCGATGCCTGGCGAACCACCGACGCCGTCGGTGTCCTGGGTCTGTTCCTCCTGTGTGGCTGTGACGATAGGTACGGCACCTGGTGGGCGAGCGGAGCGCTCACCCGCCAGCAACCAGAAGGCCATGACGAGCAGAAGCCACGCGGTCCACGACGGAGCGCTGAACACCCTCGCGATCTGTGTCTCCAGGGTCGCTCCGACGAGGGCGACCGGCGCGGACGCCACGACGAGCAGGGTGAGCCACCGCAGGCCGTGTTCGTCGTTCCCCAGGAGCGAACGTGCCAACATGACGAGGTCGGAGCGGAAGTGCCAGAGCACTGCGGACAGCGTCCCGAAGTGGAGAGCCACGTCGAAGGCCAGGCCCGGTCGGGACCAGCCGGCGAAGTAGGGCACGAGCACGAGATGTGCGGACGACGAGACCGGGAGGAACTCGGTCAGCCCCTGGACCAGTCCCAGCACGAGAGCGCGCATCACGTTCAGGAGTCGAACCGGACCGTGCGTGGGTCGAAGCTGCTTGCAGGTGTCACCTGGAGGCTCGGTCCGACGTGTCCTTCCGTCGTGCACTGCCGAACCTGCGGCGCCCCCGGTTCCTCTCCGCGGGTCTGGCTCACCGGACGTACTGCAGCACCGTCTGCATGCCAGCTTCCGCGTGGTAGATGTTGTGGCAGTGCAACGCCCAGGGGCCGGGGTTGTCGGCGATGAAGTCGACCGTGATCTGCTCCATGGGGCCGACGATCACGTTGTCCTTGAGCGGACCGGGGCCGTTCGCGCCCTGGATCTGGACGGGCTGCCCGTGCAGGTGCATCGGGTGGAACATCATGGTCTGGTTGTCGAAGATGAGCCGGACACGTTCCCCTTCCCGGACGGTCATGGCCTCGCCGTCAGGCACGTTGGGCTCCACGCCCCACTCGTAGCTCGCCATGTCTCCCGTGAGCCGCACACGGTAGGTCCGGTCGGGCACACCGTCGCCGAGGCTCACCGTGGGATCGGCCTGCAGATCGTCGTAGGTGAGCAGGCGTCCGGCGAGCTCCGCAGGTCGAACATCCGGTGGGGGGAGCTCGCCTGGCCCTGCCCGCAGCAGGAGCATCGTCTGGCCGTCCTTGCCCTCGGCGTCCGCGACGACCGGGACCAGGCCCTCACCAGGGACGGTGATCAGCACGTCGTAGCGTTCGCCCATGCCGAGCAGGACCGCGTCCGCTTCGACGGGCAGGACCGGCCGGGCGTCGGTGTGGGTGACGCTGAGCGGGGTCCCGGCTACGGCCACGCGGAAGGCGGTGTCGGAGCCGACGTTGACGAGCCGGAGCCTGAGGCGCTCGCCGGGTTCGACGTCCACGATCTGGGGTGCCTCGGGTGGTTGGCCGTTGATGAGGTACATCGGGTAGTCGACGTCGCCGGCGTCCGGACCGAGGGGGCTGGCCGCCGTCGATCCCATGCCCGACGGCATGTCCATGTCGTCCATGTCCATCTCGCCCATGGCGCCCATGTCGTGCGGCTGGTCGCCGCCCATGCCCATGTCCCCCATGTCATGCGGTGCTCCGCCTTGCCGGAGCTGGTCGAGCATCTCATCCGGTGTGGTGTCGATGCCGTCGAGCCAGTCATCGAGCACCAGCGTCAGCTCGCGGTCCACGACCGCCTGCTCGTCCGGGTCGTCCACGATCAGGGCCCCATACAGACCGCGGTCGAGCTGCATGCCGACGTGCGAGTGGTAGATGAAGGTGCCCGGGTCGGGGACGGTGAACTCGTAGGTGAAGTCCTCCCCTGGAGCGATGGGAGGCTGGGTCAGGTCCGGGACGCCGTCCATGTCGGCTCGCAGGTCGACCCCATGCCAGTGGATGGTCAACGGCTCCGGTAGGCGGTTCTCGACGCGAGCGCGCAGGACCTGTCCCGCCGCGACCCGCACCTCCGGCCCCGGGAGCTGCTGGTTGAAGGTCCACGTCTCCACCTCGGTATCGCCGATGCGGACCGTGGCCGGAACTGCGGTCAGCGTCACCTCCCGGACCGGTGCAGATGCGTCTCGCCGTTCGGCCTCGAATGCCGCGACCTCGGGAGCGTCCGCGGCGATGGCCTGGACCGTGGCCGGCCGCCCCACGAGCGCGATCGCGGCCGCCACCACGACCGCAGCGGCACCGGCGGTGAGGAACCACCAACGTCGTGTCGCGGACACATCGGCTCCTGTCGACCAGGTCTGCTCCAAGGACGAGGAGACGCTACCTACTACCGGGTGGTAGTCGTCGAGGTCCATCGGCCCGCCTGCGGGGGACCAAGTGCCTCACCTCGTCGCGCGGAAGTCCTAGCGGCCAACCCCTAGATACTACGATAGTGTAGTTGACCCCGTGCTGGAGTTGCTCCGTGCGTTCGACGGCAGGTACGAGCAGGCGGAGCGACGCCACGGCGCCTCCGCAGGGTCGGGGTGGCGAGGTCCCAGACTTCGATGAGGTCGCTGAGCGTTACGCAGACACCATCCACCGGATGGCGTACGCGTTGACGCGCGACCCTGACGACGCCCGAGATCTGGCGCAAGACGTGTTCGTGCGGGTGCATCGGAACCTGGATCGCTACAGCCCGGGGACCTTCGAGGGTTGGCTCTACCGCGTGACGAAGAACCTGTTCCTCGACGGCGTTCGCCGTCGAGGACGGGTCAGAGTCGAGCCTCTGCCTGAGGAAACATGGCGCGAGCTGCGGGACCTCGGGCCCGGCCCAGCGGATGAGATCGAGGTCGGCGTGCTTCGGGCCGATCTCGACCGGGCGCTCCGACGACTGCCGGTCACCTTCCGGACCGCGGTCATCCTCACGGACGTGCAAGGGCTGACGTACGCCGAGATCGCCGACCGGGTCAGCTGGCCCATCGGCACGGTGCGCTCCCGTGTCCACCGAGGGCGCAAGGCTCTGAGGGACGCCCTTGTCGAGGAGGTGCTGGTACCTGTGCCGGATGGTGCGGGCGACCAGGTTCGGGCGATGGACGGCACCAGCAGCGCCGGTGAAGCGCCGTCAGACCTTCCGCGGTGACGGCCAAGCGTTTCAACGCCGGCCGCCCCGGCGTTGCAAGGCGAGCGTGCGAGCCGTCGCCACGCAGGCTTGACGAACCCTTGACACGGTCTGAACGGGGGCCGGACGGATGCGCGCGAGGCTGAGGCAAGCACGAACCCTCACTGCAAGCACGAACCCTCACTGAAGGAACACCCCATGTCGATCAGGAACCGCACCGTCACCGTCATCAGCGGCGCCGCTCTGGCGACCGCCTTCGCAGGCGCGGCGGCCTTCGCTGCCGTGGACACCTCAACGTCAGCCACGATGTCCGACATGCCCGCCCACATGGCAGAGCTCGACCCGGCAGCCATCACCGAGATGCAGACCATGATGGACGAGGGCGCATCGGTCGGCGAGATGCACCGCTTGATGATCGAGCAGGGCGTCGACCTCGGCCGGATGCACGGCGAGATGAGCCGGGCCGGGATGAACCCCGGGTCGATGCACAAGAACATGACCCCCGGCCGGTGACCACGTCGTGTCGGCGGGCGATACCCGCCCGCCGA
>JAGXST010000164.1 GCA_018335555.1 Actinomycetota bacterium
CGGCCGCCGGCACGGCGGTGGGTGGGTGGGGCAGGGCCTCGGCCACGCGCGATCCTCGGCTCGATGGGGGCGTCGGCGGGTCAGGGGACAGGCTATCCGTGGCCGTGGAGCGGACGGGGGCATGGCTACGCTGCGCGCGTCCACGGCGACGAACCGATCGACGACGGGTAGGCGATGGTCAGCACGGACGCCGGTCGTGGCGTGACGTCGTTGCCGACGCGCCGGTGGACGGTGCTGGTGCTGACCGCCGGGCTGACGTTCCTGCTGCGGTTCGCGTTGGCCGGCAAGGAGTCCTACTGGCTCGACGAGCTGTACGCCGTCTACCTCTACGTGGTACAGCCGGGCAGCCTGCCGGCGGCGGTGTCGTCGCTGGCGGAGACCTCGATCCACCCGCCGCTGTACCAGGGGCTGCTCTACGTCTGGGTGGCGCTGTTCGGCGACGGCGAGGCGGCGACGCGCACGCTGTCCAACGTGGCGGTGACGGTGGCGGTGATCGCGCTGCACCGCGCGGTGGTGCGGCTGCACGGCTGGCGCACCGCGAACACGGTGGCGGTGCTGTTCTCGATCTCCTACATCGTGACCTACTACGGGTTGGAGACCCGCTCGTACGGGCTGACGTTGGGCCTGGCGACCGTCGCGTCCTATCTGCTCGTGCGGTGCCTCGAGCCGCTGCTCGGGGTCGTCGGAAGCGCTTCCGCGGAAGCGGTCGTCGCGGGGCGGCGGTGGGCGGTACCGACCCGGGAGTTGGTGTGGCTGTCGGTCGTGCAACTGCTGGTGCTGTTCGTCCACTACTACAACCTGTTCTTCTGGGGCGCCCAGGCCGCCTTCATGGTGCTGTTCGTGCTGTGGCGTGCACCGCGTCGGCGATGGGCCGAGGCCGGCCGGGTGCTGGCCGCCCTGGTGCTGCAGTTGGTGGTGTTCGCGTTGGTGTGGGGGCGGGTGACGCTGGCGTCGTTCGAGACCTACCAGGGCGACTACGCGGTCGAGCAGGGCGTGAGCAACACGCCGGCTGCGATGCTGTCCGACCTGGTCCGGCCCAGCTTCCGCACCGGGCTGCCCGCGACGGTGCTGGTCGGGGCCGCCATCGCTGCCGTCGCGGTGGGATGGTGGTGGCGACGCAGCGCGGCACGCTCGGGCGACGTGGACGCCGACGTCGCCGCGGTGGCGGAGCGGGCCAACCGCCGGCTCGGGTTCGGCCTGGCCTACTGGACGACGATGACGCTCGGGCCGCTGGCGCTGGCCTTCCTCGCGTTCGTGGTGCTGCAGCAGGAACGCTTCTTCGACCGCTACCTGATCTTCGTGCTGCCCGGTGTCGCCGTGCTGCTGGTCCTGGCGGTACGCGAGTTGCTCGCCATCGCGTCGGCCCGGCTGGCCACGCGTGACGCGAGGTGGCGGCTGCCCGATCCGGCCCACCTCGCCCTGGTGGTGCTGCTGCCGGTCGTGCTGCCCGGGTTCGTCGACGCGGCCCGCTACGAGAAGGTGGACTGGCGCGGTGTCGCGGCCGACGTGGTCGCGGTCGTCGAGTCGGACCCCGACAAGTCGTATTTCGTCTACGAGACGTCGTCGCGGACGACACCGGTCATCGACTACTACTTCGAGCGGATGGGCTCGGACGTCCGTGTCGACGCGACGATGCGTCGCATCGAGGAACGCAACGCCCAGTACCCGTTCGAGACCGACGAGCGCATCGCCGAGCACGACTACGTCCTGGTGATCTTCACCCACCACCTCGTCGGGCAGTATCCGACCACGCTGCCACGCCTCGAGGAGCGGTTCGAGGTCCACCACCGCCAGGTCGACGACACCGGTCGCGGCTACATTGTCTACGAGGTCGGTCGAGTCGAGGACTGAGCAGTCCCGCTCGGCGTCTGTTTCGGTCGTGCGGTCGTCGCGCGGCTTGCGCGACTCCGTGGTCGGCCTCGGGCCAGAGCCCGACATGGTCATTTCGGGCCGGGCCGTTCACGCTTCGTAGCGGTCCCGTTACAGCCCGTCGCGGTCGGATCGAAAACGGGCGGTGTGGCGGGCAGCGGAGACGGCGCGGCAGTCCGCTGTCGGGACTTTCGGCCCCATGCGCATCAAGGACCCCGGCGACGCCGTTCGGATTCGTCTCGAGATTTCGCCACATCGCGCAGGTACCGAGGCGTACGGTCGTGATCGACGGGGATGGGCAGCACATGATCGTCCCCCGGGACGAACCGATTCCACGGGGCGGTCGAGAACGCGGAGTAGGGGCATCACTCCTCGCGTCACCGACGACTTCCCGGAGCGCATGGCGTTCCGGGCTTCATGCATTGCGCAGCAAGGGGGCTAGGGGATGAGACTCCACCATCACGGGCATCGGCACGTCGGCACAGGTGCTGAAGCGTCGTCGCGCGGGGGCACCCAGCGACGAAGCCCGGCCATCGTCGCCCTGCTCGTCTCGTCTCTGCTGGCCACCGGACTGCCCGGCACCGCCTTCGCGGCCGAGACGACCGTCACGGTGGACCAGGACGATCCGAGCTGGTTCTTCAGCAGCGACCACGTCAGCGAGGCCGGGGACCTCACCCCGACGACGGGCACGGGCGGCATCGAGATCGCTCCGGTGGCACTGCCGGGCTTCGGTACGAGTGCCTTCCGCCTCGAGGTCACCGCGAATCAGAAGGCCCGGGCCATGACGGCGGTGCTGGACGGCCGCGCGCTCAGCGATCTGATCTCGGTGACCTACTCGACCTACAAGTCCGGACAGACCGGCTACGGCCCGTCGGTCAACGTGATCATCGACCCCGCCGGGGAGGACGACTACGCCACGCTGGTGTGGGAGGCCAACAAGGCCGGCCACAACGTCAGCGACGACACCTGGCAGACCTGGACGACGGGATCCAGCACCGGGTGGTGGTCCCCGTCGATCACGACGCTCGGAACGCCGGGGCAGAACAACACCCCCACGACGCTCGCCGCGCTACAGGCCCACTTCGGTGTGGGATCGACGATCATCGGCTTCGCCATCAACGTAGGTCGCCACGATGCGATGACCGCGTACGTCGACGGGGTCGGCATCACGCTGGGCGGCGACACGACCTTCTTCGACTTCGAACTCGCGCCGCCCGAGCACTGCCCGGCTGGCTCGATCGTCGTCGCGCCGGGCACCGGGCTGCAGGCGGCCGTGAACGCGGCTGCCGACGGCGCGACACTGTGCCTGGAGAGCGGCACCTACTCCCTCGGGAGCTCATCGCTGCAGATCGACGCACCCATCACGGTCGTCGGTGCAGGCGAGGACGAGACCATCATCGACGCCTCCGGCATCTCGGGCTACGGCATCGACTGGCGCGCCGACGACGTCACCTTCGAGCAGCTCACCCTCGTCGGTCCGTCCGCCAACATCGGTTCCGCGTACGGGTTCAAGATCGCGCCGAGCGGCCACACGCCATTGACCGGGGCGACGTTGCGCCACGTCACCGTCCACGGCTCGGGCCGGACCGAGGTCGACCTGCACAACGTGACCGGGGCGACACTCGAGGCGGTGACGGTGGACAACCCCGTGCCCAGTGCCGGTGCCGGCGTCGCGATCACCAACTCGACGGGTGTGACCATCGACGGCCTCGTCACCGGCAACAACACCTGGGGCGGGCTGGCGCTGTACACCTCGGCCAACGCCGGCGCCCTGGGCGTCCAGCAGGTCCGTGACGTGACCGTGAGCGGGGCCGAGTTCGGCAACGACGGGGGCTTCGGGTTCTATCTCCAGGACAGCGCGTCGACCTGCAGCAACGGCGGCTGCGCGTTCTCGGGCATCTCGGTCTCCGACAGCAGCTTCGCCAACCCGACGGCGCAGATCGGGCAGATCACCGCGGGCGCGACCCCGACGGCCGTGGACCTCGGGCTCGACCTGGCGGCCATCCTCGCCGACACCACCAACACCTTCGTGTCGCATGCCGTGGTGACCGACGCCGCGGGCGCCATCGAGGTGCCGACGGTCTTCTCGACCATCGGTGGTGCCGTCACCGCCGCCACTGCCGGTCACCACGTCCGGGTCGGTGGGTCACACGCTGCGCCCGTCTCGATCGGCAAGGCCGTGACGCTGGTCGGCGAGACCGGCGCGACCGTCGCCGTCGGCATCGGGCAGACGGGCATCACCGTGGCCGCGAACGACGTGACCGTTCGCGGTCTGACCGTCGACGGTGCCCAGGACGTCCCGCACTACGAGAACGCGTGGACCCAGTCCTCGACCGGCATCCTGGTCAACGGCTCCCGCACCGGTGTCGTGCTCGACGGCAACACCGTCCGAGACGTGCGGACCGGGGTGTACGTCCACCCCAACGCAGCAGTGCACGCGACCGACAACACCATCGAGAACACCAAGGGCTCGTTCATCCTCTACAGCCACCTCGTGACGATGGAGGACAACCGCACGGGGTCACTCGGCAACGAGTGGGACATCGTCGTGCTGCTCGAGAGCGGTGACGCTGCGGCGTACTTCGGGGATCCGAACGTCGTCGGCGAGGCGACGTACGGCGCGAACGTCCTTGCACTTTCCGAGGGGAACAACGCGATGACGGTCCTCGACCGTCGCTTCGGCTCGAATGGCTTCATCAGCGGCTACACCTCCGTGGGCAACCGGTCCCACGTGATCGTGGACGCAGGATCGACCGCTGGTGCCACCGAGGACTTCAACCTGGGCAACGGCCTGGGCAACCCGCGGCAACCGCTCGGCACTGTCGATGCCGCCATCGGCGCGGTCGTCCACGGCGGGCGCATCACGGTCCGCGACGGCACCTACACGGGCAACGTCGCGGTGGACCGCCCCGTCGACCTGGCACCCGTCGACCAGCCGACCCTCGTCGGCGAGGTGGCGATCAGCGTCGCCGGCCAGGACTTCGGCGGGTTCGCGGTGACCAACCCGGCCGGTCGCTTCGCCATCCGGGTGCAGGCCCCCGGCGTGACCGTGCACGACAACCACATCCACCACGTCGGCACCAGCGCCACTGGCACGATCCAGGCGGTCTTCGTCGAGGCCGAGGCGTTCGACACCGACGACGTGACGATCCGCGACAACGTGATCGAGACGATCGGCCACGCGGCCGCCACCGGCTCGAGCCAGGCCGTGCTGGTCGGCGGCTCCACGACCGCCAACACCGTCGACGGGCTCCGCATCACCGGGAACACGATCCGAGACGTGACCGGCAACTCGACGGCCCCGTTCGCGGCCGGCGGTCGCGGCGCCTACGGGGTGCAGATCAACGCCGGCGCGACCTCGACCGGGTCGACGCAGGGCGCGGTGGTGGCCAACAACGTCATCAGCGATCTCACCGGCTACTGGGTCCACGCGATCGGACTCGAGGGCCCCACGCCGAACGCGCAGGTCCTGAACAACTCGATCAGCGACCTCACGGCGACCAAGACCACGAGCAACGACACTTTCGACGACGAGGTCGGCGTCTTCTTCCAGCAGAACCCGGGCGCGACCTCGACCGTGATCAGCCAGAACTCGATCACCGGTGCCACGTACGGGGTGGCCACCCACAGCACGCTCACGCTCACGCTGCCGGACGGTTCCATCGACGCACGCCGGAACTACTGGGGCCCGGACGGCCCGACAGGCGTGCGCCTGGGGACCGGCGACCCCGCCACGGCGGCATTCGCGTTCTCGCCGTGGCTCAGTGCCCCCGGCGGTGGCGAGGTGTTCACCAGCGGCGTCGTCTCCGGGCGGGTCACCACGGCGGCCGGCATCGGCGTCGCGGGCGTGACCGTGTCGGTCAGCGGCGCCGGCACACCGAGTGCGACCACAGACGGCAGCGGCAACTACAGCCTCAGCCGCGCTCCCGGGACGTACACGGCCACCGTGACGGTTCCGATCGGGTCGATCTCGGCGGGGCCGACCAGTCGGACCGTCATCGTCGCGTCGGGGGGTTCCGCGACCGCGGACTTCATGGTCGTCAACACCGGCACCATCAGCGGCGTCGTCCGAAACGCCATCGGGGTCCCCGTGAACGGGGTGACGGTCGCACTTCGGGTCGCGGGCAGCACCGTCGACACGGCCCTGACCGGGACCGATGGCCAATACTCCTTCACTCGCGATCCGGGCGTGTTCACCGTCGCCGCGACGGTGCCGAGCGGTTTCGCGGCCGGAGGGCCGATGGAGCGCACCATCAACCTCGTGGTCGGGTCTTCCGCCACCGCCGACTTCGTGCTGGCGGCGGCCGCTTCGATCTCGGGACGTGTCGTCGACACGGGTGGTGCACCGCGCGCTGGCGTCACGGTCGCATTGAGCGGTGCCGCCACGGGCAGCTCGATCACCGACGCGGACGGTCGCTACCAGTTCCTCAACCGGACCCAGTTCGGGGTCTACACGGTGGCCGTCACGCCTCCGTCGGGCTTCGTGGCCGGCGGTCCGTCCAGTCGCTCGGTCAACCTGGTCTCCGGAAGTTCGGCGGTCGCGGACTTCACCCTCGCACGTGATGCGTCCATCGCCGGACGTGTCCTGGACTCGACCGGTGCGGGTGTTGCAGGCGTGACCATCGCGATCGGTCACACCAGCGGCACTCCGGCGGTGGTCACCCGCACGACCGACGCCCAGGGCCGCTACGCCCTCGAGGGGGTCGGCACGTTCGGCGCCTATGCCGTCACGATGACCGTGCCTTCGGGCTTCTCGGCCGGTGGTCCGGTCTCTCGTGCCGTCAATCTGGCGAGCGGTTCCTCGGCCACGGCTGACTTCGCCCTCGTCGAATCCGCGTCGATCACCGGTCAGGTCGTCGATGGTGTCGGGGCGCCGCTGTCGGGTGTGACCGTCACACTCGCCGGGGCCGGTAGCGGCAGCACCCAGACCGACACGAGCGGCCGGTACCGGTTCGCGAACCGCACGACCTTCGGGGCCCACACCGTCACGGTCACGCTGCCCAGCGGATTCGTGGCCGGTGGCGCCCCGACGCGGTCGGTGAACCTGGCGGCCGGCTCCTCGGCCTCGGCGGACTTCCGCCTGCTGCAGCAGGGCACGATCACCGGGCAGGTCCTCGACACGACGGGCGCCCCCGTCTCCGGCGTCGAGGTGAACGTCGGCGGCATCTCGCGGACGACCGACGTGCAGGGCCGCTACAGCCGAACCGGCGTCGATCCCGGTGCCTATGCGATCGTGATGACCGTGCCGATCGGATTCACCGCCGGCGGCGCGACCACTCGTACGGTCAACCTCGCCGGCGGGTCCTCGGCCACCGCGGACTTCCGCCTCGCCGCGACTGCGGCGATCTCGGGTCAGGTGACCGATGTCGTCGGCGCCCCGCTGTCGGGCGTGACCGTCACGATCACCGCACCGGGCGGCGGTGACACGCCCCGCACGACCGACGCGCAGGGTCGCTACCGCCTGTCGGGGCTGGACTCCTTCGGTACCTACCGGATCACCGTCACCGTCCCGGTCGGATTCGCGGCCGGCGGCGTGACCACCCGGGCCGTGAACCTGTCGACGGGTTCCGCAGCATCCGCGGACTTCCTGCTCGCGCAGACCGCGTCCATCGTCGGGCAGGTCCGTGACGCGACGGGTACCCCCGTGTCCGGCGTCACGATCAGCCTGGGCGGGGTCGGGACCGGCTCGACCCAGACCGACGCGACCGGTAGCTACCGGTTCGTCAACCGCAGCCAGTTCGGGGCGTACACGGTCACGATGACGGTGCCGGGCGGCTTCGTCGCCAACGGACCGACGGCCCGCACCGTGAACCTCGCCAGCGGCCAGTCTGCCACGGCGTCGTTCGCGCTGACCGAGACCGGCACCATCTCCGGACAGGTCGTCGACAACACCCTCACCGGCGTCGGGGGCGTCGCGATCACGCTGAACACCGGCGAGACCACGAGCACCGATGCCGAGGGCCGCTACCGGTTCCCGGGCCTGCCGACCGGCGGTTCCCGGACGGTCACCGTCACCGTGCCCGACGGCTTCGAGGCGGACGGCGACAATGTCGCGGTCACCGGGGTCGGCAGCACGTTCGACGTCATCCTGCTGCCCGTCGGCACGGTGTCGGGCTACCTGTTCGTCGACCTCGATGGCGACGGCGTCCGCAGCGAGGGCGAACCGCCACTGGCCGGCCTCACGGTCAATCTGATGGTCGGTGGCGATGTCGATGCCACGACGGTCAGTGCGGCGGACGGCTTCTACCTGTTCGAAGGCGCCCCCGACGGTGCCACCGTGGAGGTACAGGCGGCCGGCTATTCCCCGACATCCGATCCGATCGGCGGCGCGTCGTTCGGCGGGGCGTCGTTCGGCGGGTTCAGCCTGTTCTCGGCCGGGGACTTCTTCCTGGCCAGTTCCCACGGCACGACCGCACGCGAGGACGTCGGCCTGCTGCCGGCCGGCACCATCGTCGGCTCCACCCGCCAGTCCGGCGGCGACCCCGTCGCCGGCGTGGCCGTCGCCCTCTCGGGTGCGGCCACGGGCAGTTCTGTCTCTTCCGCCGACGGCGTGTTCATCTTCACCGGGTTGGCCAACAACGCCCCTGGCGCCGACTACACCCTCACGGTCACCGCCCCCAGCGGCTTCACGCTGTCGGGGGCGGCCAGCCGTATCGTGTCGCTCGTGTCGGTATCCGCGGCCGTCGAGGCCTTCACGCTCGCGGCTACGGCGTCGCCGGGCTCCGGTGAGCAGCCGCCGGTCATGCCGGACCAGCCCGACGGCATCCCGATCGACCTCACCCCGGATCGGCCGGCGCTGACCACCACGCCGCGTGACACCAGCGCGACGTGGCGCGACGCGAACGGCACCACGCGCCTCCAGCTCGACCTGGCCGATGCCCGGCGCCGGGCGGGCGCGCCCGAGCCCGTCTTCGACGCGGTCCGCATCACCGGTCCGGAGTCACCGGCCGCGGCGGTCGCAGCACTGGGTCGCGAGGGCATCCGCTCGGCCGGCATGGCGGGCGCGTCCGAGGCCATCCGACTCACCGTCAGCGGGGTCGACTTCGCGGGCGGCACGATCTGCCCGACCGACGTCGCCCCCGGCCAGCGGATCATCGTGTTCGATGGCAAGAACCTGCTCGGACGCGACATCACCACCACGGTCGACGGTCGCACCTGCGGCCAGCTCCCGGCCGCCGCCGCGGACCTGGTGCTCGACCTGCTGGTGGTCGACCTGGACGCGCCGAGCTTCGCCGACGTCGACCAGGGCAGCCCGCACTTCCTCGCCGTCGAAGCCCTCACCGCCGACAGCCGGGCCATCCTGCACGGCAGGCCCGATGGCAGCTTCGATGCCGGCGGCGTGCTGCGGCGCGACCAGGCTGCGGCGATCCTGGCCCGGGCGCTCGGGCTCGACCTCGGCGGCGGCGACGGCGGGTTCCCGGACGTGCCGGAGGGTGCGACCCACGCCGCGGCCATCGCGGCGCTGATGGCACTCGACCCGCCGATCATCAGTGGGTTCACCGATGGCACCTTCCGGCCCGGGGCATTCATCACCCGCGATCAGTTGGCGTCGATCGTCGTGCGCGCGTACCGGGACCAGTTGGAGGATCCGTCAGGTGAGGGGTTCCCCGACGTCCCGTCGGGCTCCGTCCACGCCGACGCCATCGACCGGCTGATCAGCAGCGGCGCCATCAGCGGATTCCCCGACGGCAGCTTCGGCTCCGGCCGCGACATCAGCCGGGCACAGGTCGCCTCGGTCATCGCCCGGTCGCTGTACCGGCTCACGGGCGACTGATCACGACCTTCACTCGGCGGGGCCGATGCGCGCGCGTCGCGCCGGCCCCGCCGCAATTTGCAGCCGGAATCCGGCGGAGAGCAGACCGTCCACGCCCAGAACACAGCGTTCGGTGTTCGCTCACCCAGGGCCACCCGGCCATTGTCCACCTACCTTTATGGCTGGTCACCGACCCTGGAGTCACCCAACGTGGATGTACGTGCACGCCGTCGTGCCGCCGGCCGCTCGTTCGCCCTGGCCGGCGCGCTGGTCCTGACGGCCACGCTGACGCCTGCCGTTCACGCGCAGACCCAGGACGAGTCACCGGCCGAGCCCGAGAGCCGCGGCATCGAACGCGTCTGTCCGCCCCCGGGTGACGACGGGGTGCCCCTGGTCCCCGGCGACCGCCAGTTCTCCGACTCCGAGGGCGTCCACGGCGACGCGATCGAGTGCGCCGGCACCTACCTGCTCGCCGAGGGCTACGACGACGGCACCTTCCGTCCCGGCGCGACGATCAACCGCGCCCAGATGGCGACGTTCGTGGCCAAGTGGATCGAGACCGCGACCGGCGAGACCCTTGCGGTCGACCCCGACGACGACTACTTCCCCGACGCCACCGGCGTCCACGCCGACGCGATCCGCAAGCTGGCCGAGGCCGGCGTCGTCGCCGGCCGTGCGGACGGCACCTACGGCCCCGCCGTGACCGTCAGCCGCGGGCAGATGGCCCGGTTCATCGCCAACGCGATCGACTACGCCGACACCTTCGAGGTGGACGGCTCGATGCCGCCCACCGATGACACCGACTACTTCGACGACACCGCCGCCAGCGTGTTCGAGGCCGACATCCGTCGCATCGCCGGCGTCGGCATCGCCGAAGGTGTCGGCGAACGCACCTACGGCGTCGCCCGTGACGTGACCCGCGGACAGATGGCGTCGTTCCTGATGCGCAGCGCCGACTACGCCGACCGTGAACAGCGCTGGTTGCCGACCGCCGTCATCGCCGAGTTCATCGTCCCGCTCAGCGGCCTGGTCGTCGTCGACGAGGACGGCAACCCCGGCCAGGGCGAGCTCGGCGCAACCGGTCAGGCGACGATCACCGTCGACGCCTTCGACAACATGCTCGAGTTCGAGATCGACGTGTCGGGCTTCTCGGGCCCCTATGCCTCCTCCGGCGGCGCCGCGATCCACCTCGGCGAGCCGGGTGAGAACGGCGCGGTCGTCATACCCCTGGCCACCGGCACACAGTTGCAGGCGGCGCAGGACGGCATCGTCACCGGCACCGTCTCGCAACTCGACGTCAGCCACCGGTTCGCCGACGTCGTCGAGGACCCGTTCAGCTACTACGTGCTGGTGACCTCGGACGGCTACCCCGACGGTGCGGCCCGCGGGCAACTGGCCGAGGAGCCGGCCGAGTCCCCGATCGACGGCGAGGAACCGCCCGGCGACGAGATCCCGATCCCCGGACCGCCCGACGCATAGCCCTGACGACGCCACTCGGTGGCGACTGGGTACGGTCCACGCATGGGCACGCCGTCGGAAGGTCTCCAACGACTGCGCGACGCCGCGGCGTCGGGTGTGCTCGACGACGTCTGTCAGGGCCTGGGGATCTCGATCCTGGTCGTCTTCGGCAGCACGGTGTCGCCCGAGCCGGGAGGCGAGCCCGGTGACCTCGACGTGGCAGTGCGCCTGCACGCTGACGCGCACAGCGACCTCGTCGATGTCGTGAATGCGTTGATCGACCTGACCGGAACCTCGAACGTCGATGTCCTCGACCTGGCCCGGGCCGGCGTCGTCGCTCGCGCCCGAGCGTTGGGGCCGGCGTCGGTGCCGCTCTATGAGGCCGAGTCGGGGGCGGTGGCACTGGCGCAGATGGCGGC
>JAGXST010000165.1 GCA_018335555.1 Actinomycetota bacterium
ATCGAGGCAACCCGCCACCGGGCCGGGGTGTGGCAGGGTGAGCCCGCCACTGCCGACCACCCGATCGCGTTCACCGTGTTCCTCGCATGCCAACCGGCGTTCGAGCGCTGTCACACCCTGCGGCTGTCCCGGCCTGACCAGCCGCTGCCATGAAGAAGGCGCTCGTCGCGGTGCTGGTGGCAGTGCTGCTGTTCGGCCCGTCCGTGCCGCTGCTCGCGGTCGCGGTGCTGCTGCACCCCGCCGCCGAAGCCTCCTGTCTCGACCTGACCGCGACGGTCGTCGGCGAGCCGCCCGGCCAGCTGACCGCAACGACCACCGACGGTCGCCAGCTCACCCTCGACCACATCCAGCTCGGCCACGCCCACACCATCGTGCAGATCGGGGCGAGCACCGACGGGGTCGACCACGACGGGCTGCTGATCGCGCTGATGGCCGCACTCACCGAATCCAGCTTGCGGATGCTGTCCAACATCAGCGCCTACCCCGAGTCGGCCGACCATCCGAACGACGGGGACGGGTCCGATCACGACTCGCTCGGGCTGTTCCAGATGCGCCCACAGACGGGCTGGGGCAGCGTCACCGAGCTGATGGACCCCACCTACCAGACGGCCGCGTTCTACGGCGGCCCCGACGGGCCCAACCGCGGTGAGCCGCCCGGGCTGCTCGACCTGCCCAACCGGCAGCAGCTCACCCTCGGCCAGGCCGCGCAGGCGGTCGAGCGCTCCGCCCACCCCGACCGCTACGACACCTTCGAGCCCGTCGCCCGCACCATCCTCGCCGCCCTGACCACCGGTACCGCCACCGACTCGGGCGCCATCCCGGCGGTCGACACGACCGGCTGCACGACCGTGGCCGGCTTGCCCCCAGCACCGGTGCCGTTCACGGCCGCCCCCGGCGGGAGGGTGGACGATCCGACCGGCACCGGTGGGTTCGTCACCCGGCCGATGGCCCACCTCATCGCCCAGACCCGTGCCGTGTTCCCCGACACCGGCTGGGCGTGCTGGTCACCGCGGCCCGGCACCGCCTCCGAGCATCCCCTCGGCCGGGCGTGCGACGTGACCTTCGGCAACCCCATGGGCGTGTTCCCCACCGACGCGCAGACGGCTGAAGGCTGGCGGATGACCACCTGGCTGCAGCAGCATGCCGACGTGCTACACGTGCAGTACCTGATCTGGCAAGGCCACATCTGGAGCCTCGCCCGCGACGACCAAGGCTGGCGTCCCTACCACGGCGGCGGCATGCACGACCCCACCACGGCTACCGGCGGCCACTACGACCACCTGCACATCACGACCGGCATTAACTAGGAATAGTTTCGTCTGATGAACGAACTGGGCGCTGTCGGGCAGCGAGGGTCCCGCCCGCGCAGTATGGCGCGAACGGGCGGTTCGGGCGATTCGATGAGAATCGGCCCTTGCGCTTCTTCTTCTAATGAAGGATAGTTCCGTTACCTGAACGGACGGTGGGATTGTGACAGCTGGCGGTGGACGTCGCTCGGCCGGCGCCGCAGCCGGTTCAGCTCGGCTGGTCTTGGCTGCGGGGGCGGTGCCGCTACATCCCGCGCCGCAGACCTTCGAGGCGATGTTGGAGGGCTGGCAGGCGCAGCAGGCCGCACGGGGTCTGGCGGCTTCGACCATCGCCGACCGGATCCGTCTGGTGCGCCGGTTCGCGAGGTTCACAAACGACTGGCCGTGGACGTGGGCACCGGCGGATGTCGAGGAGTGGACCGTGCAGATGCGGGCGGGTACGCGGCCGGTCGCGCACTCGACGATCCGGCTCTACCAGCAAACGCTCGCGCTGTTCATGGCTTTCGTGGTCGACGTCCGCTACGGGTGGGCCGCGGTGTGTGAGGAGCGGTTCGGGACCCATCCGGTCCAGATCTGTCACGAGTGGAACACCGTGGCGCACGTCACCGATGGCGAGGACGGGCGGGCAATCGGCCGTTCTCACGCGACGAGCTGCAGGCGTTCTTCGATTACGCCGATGACCAGACCGCCAACGCACGACGGTTGGGTCGCAAAGGCTGGCTGAGCGGCTTCCGTGACGCAACGCTGTTCAAGGTCCTCTACGGGTGGGGGCTACGCCGTCAGGAGGCCTGTCGGCTGGAGGTGATCGACTTCACGGTGAACGCGGCCGCTGCGGAGCTGGGCAACTTCGGGATGCTGTCGGTGCGCTACGGCAAGGCCGCCCGCGGATCGACGCCGCGACGCCGCAACGTGTGCACCGTGATGGCTTGGGCAGCAGAGGCGGTCGATGAATGGGTCACCGACATCCGACCCTGCTACGGGGCGGAGCGGCTCGGGACGTTGTGGCCGACCGAACGGGGCAGCCGGATCTCCCTGCGCTACGTCAACGTCCGCTTCGCTGCCTACCGCGATGCGCTCGGCTTGCCGGCCGAGCTCGGGCCGCACTGCCTGCGTCACGCCTACGTCACCCACCTGATCGAGGACGGGTTCGATCCGCTGTTCGTCCAGCAGCAGGTCGGCCACAGCTGGGCGTCGACGACAGCGCTCTACACCGGCGTGTCGAACGACTACAAGAACCGGATGGTCCGCGCCGCGCTCGAGCGCGCCTTCGGACCGAGCTACGAGGCGAGGACGCCGTGATGGCCCCCACGATCCGGCAGGTCGGCTACGAATGGAAGCTGCGGCAGGTCATGGCCGACCACGGCATGTTCCAGACCACCGACCTCGCCCCCCTGTTGGCCGAGCGCGGCATCGAGCTGTCCGCGGTGCAGGTCTACCGGCTGGTCGCCCAGAGGCCGGAGCGGCTCAACCTGACCGTCCTGGCGGCGTTGTGCGACATCTTCGACTGCACCCCGGACGTGCTGATCGAACCGACCGTGCAGACGGTCACCACCCGGCGACGCAAGACCGCCACCAGCGGAAGAAGCGGCGGCGAGAGCGACGGCGAACGTCGCCCGGTCCGCGCCCGCATCGCCCGCGACGAGACGTGAGCACCACCCGCACCGAACCCTGTGGACGGTGCGGCACCGTGGCGCCGGTCAAACGTCGTACCGATGAAGGCACCGTGTTGTGCCGCAACTGCTGGAACCGTGACCCGGCATCGTGGAAGCTCTGCGCGGCGTGCGGCGAGCGGCGTCGGATCAACGCGCGCACCGACGCTGGGGAGTCGATCTGTACCCGCTGTTACCGCCAGGTGTGGCCGCGACAGCTCTGTGACGGCTGCGACGAGCAGCGACGGATCTACTCGCGCCGAGGCGGCGCGTGGTGCGAGAACTGCTACCGCCACGTCCGTCCCCGACGTCCCTGCGGTGCGGTGCGGACGCACCAGGCCGGTCAACAAGCGCGGCCGCGACGGCGAACCCGACCTGTGCGCCGCCTGCAACTGGGCCCCCACCGTCCGCTGCTCGCGGTGCGATGTCGAGGCGATGTGCCGACGCTCCGGCGGCACCGGCCCGCCGGTGTGCCTGCGCTGCACGGCGATGACCCGCATCGACGAACTACTCGCCGGCCCCGACGGCCACATCGCGTCCGTCTTCGACGGCCTCCGCGCTGCGTTTGCAGCGGCGAGCCAGCCGCGCAGTTTGCACACTTGGCTCGATCGCTCTCCCGGCGCCGCACTGCTCGCCCAACTCGCGGACGGCAGCCTCGGCCTCGACCATGCCAGCCTCGATCAGCTCGACCAGACCGCCTCTGTTCACCACCTTCGTCAACTGCTGGTCGCCTGCAACGCCCTCCCCGAACGTGACCCGCAGATCGCGCTCGTGGAACGCGCGATCGATCGCCACGGAAGGTCGCTCAGCACGAGCAGCCGGCGAGTCTTCCAGACCTATGCGACCTGGCAGCACCTGGCCAGGCTCCGCCGCCGCTACCCCGACGGCGACACCCCACCACTGGCCACGAGCGGCGTGCAGACACGCCTGGCCGAGACGGCCCGTTTCCTGGTTCATCTCGACCGTTCCGGGATCGCGCTGTCCGGACTGACCCAGGCCACCATCGACCGGTGGATCGCCAACCGCGCCTCCGCCCGCCGACGCATCGGCGGATTCATCATCTACACCGACCGGCACGGCCACACCCCGCCCGGTCTCGCGGTCGCCGTCCACGACACGCCATCCACGACCACCCCGTTGGAGTCCGACCGCCGGTGGGCGCTGGCACGACGCCTGCTCCACGACGACACCGTCGACCCTGCCGACCGCGTCGTTGGAACCCTGGTCCTGCTCTACGCCCAACCGGTCGCTCGCATCGCGCGGCTCACCCTCAACGACGTCCACGACCACGGCGACCATCTCACCATCACCTTCGGCAAGGATCACCTCGAACTACCCGACCCGCTCGCTGGCCTGCTCCGCCAGCTGCCCTGGCGCCGCCAGACCGGCCCCTCGGGCACCGTGGCCGACGCCGACCGTTGGCTGTTCCCCGGACGCCAGGCCGGCCAGCACCTCCACCCCTCCCACCTCAGCCGGCGGCTCACTGCGCTCGGCATCCAGGCCCGCGCTGCCCGCCACGCCGCACTGCTGCAGCTCGCCCGCGAGGTCCCCGCTGCCGTCCTCGCCGACACGCTGGGCATCAACGTCACCACCGCCACACGGTGGGCGGCACGCTCCGGCGCAACCTGGAGCAACTACGCCGCTACCCGCGTCAACAACACGCCGTAGCAGGTGTCAAGCCTCCGCTCGTTCTGGATCCGTGCTGTTGTTGCTGATCGCAACGGACTGCGTCATCGTCCGCCTCCGTCCTTCTCCGCACGGCGCTATCATCGTTCACTGACGATGATAGGAGGCTGCGACGATGAGCGATGTGACCACTGCTGCGGATGTGGGTGTGGCGGCGAAGCTGTTCCGCGGGTTCGCGGACCCGACTCGGTTGGCGGTCCTGTTGGAGCTGTTGGCCGGTGAGCGGCGGGTCGTGGACTTGGTCGAGACGGTTGGCGGGTCGCAGTCGAACGTGTCCGCACATCTGGCGTGTCTCAAGGACTGCGGGCTGGTGACGGATCGGCCGCAGGGACGGGCGGTGCTGTACCGGCTCGCGACCCCGCAGGTGGTCGAGCTGTTGCGTCAGGCCGAGACGTTGCTCGGCGAGGTCGGCCACGAGGTCGCCCTGTGCGGCAACTACCGCCAGGACGGGCGATGACCGCCCCCACACGCAGCGTCGTCGAACTTGGCCGGATCCCGTCAGGCGGTGAGGCGCTGCTGCCGGCGTTGTGGCGTTCACGTGAGGTGCGCTGGTCGGCGTGCAGCGGGCTGTTGATCGCCGCCTTCTTCCTCGCCGGCATCGCGGGCGCACCACAGGTGGTGGTGACGGCCGGGTTCGTGCTCGCGGCGGTGGTGGGCGCCCGGTTCTTCGCCGTGGAGGCGGTCGAGGAACTGGTCGAAGAGCGCGAGATCGGCATCGAGCTGCTGATGACCGTCGCGCTGGTGGTGGCCGGGCTGCTCGGCGAGTGGGGCGAGGCCGCGATGCTGGCCTTCCTGTACTCGATCGCCGAGTCACTCGAGGAGTTCACCGAGGACCGCACCCGTGATGCGATCCGCAAGCTGCTCGACCTCGCACCGCGTCGGGTCACCCTGCTCACGGCCGGCGGCACCGAACGTGAGGTCGACGTCGACCAGCTCGAGATCGGGGACCGTTTCCTGGTCCGTCCTGGCCAGAACGTTGCCACCGACGGCAAGGTGTTGGAGGGCCGCTCCGCGGTCGACGAGGCCGCGGTCACCGGCGAGTCCGTCCCGGTCGACAAACAGCCCGGCGACTCGGTGTTCGCCGGGACCGCCAACGCCTCCGGTGCGTTGGTGGTCGAGGCGACCGCCACCTCACAGACCAACACGCTCGCCCGAGTGGTGGAGCTGGTCACCGCGGCGCAACAGCAGAAGGGCGGCGGGCAGCGGTTCATGGAACGGTTCGCTCGCGTCTACTCCCCAGCCGTGTTGGCCACCGGCGTGCTCGTGCTGGTCGGTGGCGGGCTCGTGACCGGGGCGTGGCACGAGTGGGCGTTGCGGGCGGCGACCGTGCTGGTCGCTGCCGCCCCGTGCGCGCTGGTGATCTCGATCCCGGTGACCTACGTCGCGGCGATGGGCCGCTCCAGCCGTTCCGGCGTACTCATCAAAGGTGGCGTCTATCTCGAAGAGCTCGGCCGGCTCCGCGCGGTCGCGCTCGACAAGACCGGCACCCTCACCCACGGCACACCACAACTGACCGGCCTTCACACGCTCCGCGGCACCGAGGAAGCACAGCTGCTGGCCTTGGCCGCCGCGGCCGAACGTCGCTCCGAGCACCCCATCGCCCGAGCGATCGTCGCCGCGGCCGAACAGCGTGGGCTGCGGCTGCCGGAGGTCGAACGGTTCGAAGCCGCCGTTGGCGCTGGCGTGCACGCCACCGTCGACGGCACCGACCTGACCGTCGGCTCGCCGACCTACCTCACCAGCCACGGCCACGACATGACTACAGCGGCCGACACCATCGAAGAACGCGAGTCGGCAGGGAACACCGTCGTGGTCCTGGCCGACCCCAACGGACCGCTCGGCGTGCTCGCCGTCGCTGACACCCTCCGACCACAAGCCCGAGACACGGTGGCCGAGCTACGCCGGCTCGGGATCGAACACATCGCGATGCTCACCGGCGACAACGAGCGCACCGCCGCCGCGATCGCCCGCCAGGCCGGCATCGACGACATCGCCGCCGGCCGCACCCCCGAAGGCAAAGCCGACCACATCCGGCAGCTGGTCGAACGCTACGACCACGTCGCCATGGTCGGCGACGGCATCAACGACGCCCCACCACTGGCTGCAGCCACCGTCGGGATCGCGATGGGTACCGCCGGCAGCGACATCGCCCTCGAGACCGCCGACGTCGCGCTCATGGCCGACGACCTGACCAAGCTCACCACGGCCATCCGTACCGGACGCCGCACCCGCCGCGTGGTCGCCCAGAACCTCGGCCTGTCGCTGACCATCCTCGCCGTGCTCGTCCCCGCCGCACTCGCTGGCACGATCGGGCTCGCCGCCGCTGTCCTCGCCCACGAACTGTCCGAACTCGCCGTCATCCTCAACGGCACGAGGATGGCCCGACGATGACGGCCACTGATGTGCGACGGCGGCTGGCCGGGGTCGCGGCCGTTACGGGAATGGTCGACCTCGCCGTCAAGGCCGCTGCGTCGCGGTGGTTGACCGTGCCGGTCGAGCTGCCCGGATTGACGTTGCGCGTCACCCACAACACCGGCATCGCGTTCGGTCTCGGCGCCGACCAGCCGTTCGCGCTGGTCGCGACCGCGACCGGCCTGGTCGTCGCCGTCCTGGTCGCAGCTGCTTGGCGGGGACACCTCGGTGGACCTGCGCCGGCGGGTCTGGTCGTCGGTGGCGGCGTCGCCAACGTCGCCGACCGGTTCGTGGGCGGCAGCGTCATCGACGTTTTCGACCTCGGCTGGTGGCCCGTGTTCAACCTCGCCGATGTCGCGATCATCTCCGGCTTCGTGCTGCTGCTCATCACCAGCATCCAACGAACGGAGTCGGCCGACCATCAACGACCGCGGACACCAGACTCGCTCGGTGATCAATCGTGAGCGGCCTGCGCGACGTCATGCTGCTGGCGCTATTGCCCGGACTGGGCGTCGCCGTCGGGGGGCTCATCGCCGAGACCGTGCCACGCTCGCAGCGGTGGCTGAACTGGGCGCTGCACGGCGCGGCCGGCATCGTCATCGCCATCGCTGCCATCGAGGTGTTCCCCGACGCGCTCGACGCCGTGTCGGCGTGGACCATCGGTATCGCGTTCGCCGCAGGCGGACTCGCGTACCTCGGCGCGCAGGTGCTCATCGAGCGCCGCACCGCCAGCGGTGACACCCGCATGTGGATGATCTTCCTCGCCGTGGCGACCGACCTGTTCGGAGACGGACTGCTGATCGGCGCTGGAACGGCCGTGTCGCCAACCCTCGGCGTGACGCTCGCCATCGGCCAGATCATGGCCAACGTGCCCGAAGGGTTCGCTTCCATCGCGACGTTCCGCGGCAACGATGTTCCACGCTCGACGCGGCTATGGCTGACAGCAGCCTTCGTGGTGCCATCGCTGGCCGCCGCACTCGCGGGATTCCTCATCCTTCGCAACCAGCCAGAGAGCTGGCAGTACACCGCATTGGTCGCCGCCGCCGGCCTCTACACCGTCGCGGCCTTCGAAGACATCATCACCGAAGCCCACGAGGCAGCAGCCGACGGCCGACGCTCGACGCTCGCCCTGATCGGCGGCTTCGTGCTCTTCGTCTTCATTTCAGCTGCCCTCGGCGACTGACACACAGACCTTCGAAGAGGCACCACCGCAGTATTCGCCGTGTTCGAACATGGCACTTCTACCGGCATAATCTCAGCGGTAGTTGTGCAGTCGTGCGCCGACCCGGACAATGTCGGCGAGGTGGTGGATCCCCTCGTGGGTCGCCTGCCGGACGAGCCACCGCGCCGTCCGTGCCTCCCCGGGCAGTCTGGTGGCCGTGCGTTCCCAGTCTTGGGGTGAGAGCTTGCGGACCTCGGTGCAGAATCCGACCGAGTTCGCGTTGATCTCGTCGAGCACCGGCTGGAGGGGTCGGTCGTTGTAGCGGAAGCGGCGAGCTCGTAGATCTGTTCCGCGTCTGGGTTCGTAACGGCACTCGGGATGAGAAACTCCCTACCGCCGGAAAGGGTCTGTGTGGACCTGCGGGATGGGGTCGCGCCGCGTACCTGCATCGGGCAGCCGTCGTGGGCGAGGAGCGACGTGATCTCGATGTTCGGGCCAGTGGGCCTGGCCGGTCAGGTGGGGCCGGACTTCGGAGCGGTGGGCGCGTCGGTCACGCTGACGATGATCGTCGGTGCGTTGCTGACGGTGGTGCTGGTGGTGTCGGTGGCGATGCTGGTGGTGTGCGCGATCGGTTGGGCGCTCGCTTCGGCGTCGGGCAACTACCAGGGGTTGGCGCGGGCGCGGGGCGGGTTGTGGGTCGCGGTCGGTGCGGCGGCGTTGGCCGGGGGCGGGGTGACGTGGATGAACTTCCTGTTGCGGACCGGCAGCAGCCTGTAACCGGTGCCGGTGGCCGTCACGGTCCACCTCTTCGTTAGCCCGCGGATGCGGTCGCCGGGAGAGGAAGGAGCCGTCGTGGTTGCGCAGGCGTCGGACCCGATCGTGCCGGACGCGCCTGAACCGCCGGTGTGTCCTCACTGTGCGGGTGAGGGGGCGCGGCGGTATCGGCCGGGCGCACCCGAGGACCGTCCGGAGATCACCAGCCCCGAGGCGGCTGCAGCCGTGCTGCTGCCGGTGCTCGACGGGCTGGATCGCGAGCATTGCCTCACGTTGAACCTGGATACCAAGCACCGGCTGGTTGCGACCACGACCGTGTCGGTCGGGTCGGTCGATCACACGTTCATGTCGCCACGCGAGGTGTTCCGCGACGCGCTGTTGCACGGCGCGTCCGCGCTGGTGATCGCACACAACCATCCGTCAGGCGATGCTGAGCCGTCTCGTGATGATCAGCTGATCACCCGTCGTCTGGTGCGTGCCGGGGAGCTGGTCGGGGTCGAGCTCCTCGATCACCTCGTCATCGGCCACGAGCGGTGGGTGTCGCTGGCCCGTCGCGGTGCGCTGACTGACGAGTCGGCCGCAGCCGCAGACTTCCAGCTCGATGCCGCAGACGTGCGCCGGCCAGGGCGCGACCACAGCCGTCGAGGCCTGTGACGTCCGACCTCTCCCCGGCTCCGGTGCCTTCGTGCGCTCGACCGCCCGCCTTTCGCGGCGGCCACGGCCTGAAGCCCGTCGCGCACCCCGGTGCTACTGATCGTCCTCGGCGGGGCGAGCGAGGCTTGGGTCCACGACGCCGATGGCAGCCGTGGGGATGGGCGTGGGGGCGCACCTGTGGGTGAGCCCGCGATCAGAAGCGGGACCTGGTGAGCGTTCAAGGAGCCATCATGCTGGTCGACACGGCCGCCACCTTCGAGCTGGTGACCGTATGGCAGGTCGCGGTCGGGCAGGTGAGCATCACGCCGAACGACTCGGGGCTTCCGGGCATCGCGAGCTTGCGGACCATCGTGGGTGCGGTGATGACCATCGGGCTGGTGCTCTCGGTGCTCGCGCTGATCGTCTCGGCGGTGGTGTGGGGCTTCGGGTCCAACTCCTCGAATCCGCATCTGGCGGGGCGTGGCAAGACGGGCGTGCTTGTCGCGTGCGCTGCGGCGGTGATCACGGGTGCGGCCGTGACGTTGGTCAACTTCTTCTGGAACGTCGGCCAAGGGATCTGACGCCCGCCCATCGGATCATTCGTGGAAGGAGCGTCTGTGGGTGTGTGCGACGTGCCGGTCATCTCGACAGTCTGCGAGACGGCCGGGGAGGCGGCCGCGAGCCTGGTGTCCGCACCGTTCGACTGGCTGGCGTCCGCAATCGGTGGCGCGGCGGCGTGGATGTTCGAGGGGGTGTGGACGGTCTTCGACTCGACCACCCGGGTGGAGGTGACCAGCCCCGGCTACCTGGCGGTCTACAACATCCTGTTCGGGGTCGCGGTGTTCATCATGCTGATCTTCTTCTGTCTGCAACTGCTCACCGGGCTGGTCCGCCGGGAGCCGGCCGCGCTTTCCAAGGCCGCGCTGGGGCTGGCCAAGTCGGTGCTCGGCTCGTTCTTGGTCATCACGCTGACCGCCACGCTGCTCGAGGTAACCGATCAGCTGACGGTTGGCATCGTGCACGCCACCGGCACCACGATGGAGGAGATGGGCGGGCGCATCGCCGCGTTGGCGGCGGGGCTGACCGCGATCAACATCGCCGCGCCCGGGGCGGGCGCGATCGTGACCATCTTCTTGGCCGGGCTGGCGATCTCCGGTGCGGTGCTGGTGTGGTTCACCCTGTTGATCCGAAAGGCGCTGCTGCTGGTCGCCATCGTGATGGCCCCGATCGCGCTGGCGGGGGCCTCGTGGGAGGCGACCCGCGGGTGGGTCAGCAAGTGGGCGTCGTTCGTGCTGGCGCTGATCGTTTCCAAGCTGGTGATCGTGGTGGTGTTCCTCGTGGCGACCGCCCAGGTGTCCGCGCCGATCGATGTCGATCTGGCCTCGGTCGCGGACCCGATCGCGGGGGTCGTGTTGATGTTCATCGCCGCCTTCGCGCCGTACATGGCCTACAAGTTCATCTCGTTCGCCGGGTTCGACATGTACCACTCGATGTCGGCCGAGCAGGAGGCCAAGAGCGCTCTCAACCGGCCCGTCCCGGTCTCGGCGGCACCGAAGGTCAACGGTGCGGCCAAGGTCCTCGACGGCGGCGCCACCACCGGCGGCAGCGGTCGTGGAGGCGGCGGTGGTGGTGGTGGGTCGTCGAACGGTCGGCCGAGCCAGCGGGCCGCGACGCCGGCGGGCGGTCCCGGCTCGTCTGCGGGTGCCGGCAGCGCCGACGGG
>JAGXST010000166.1 GCA_018335555.1 Actinomycetota bacterium
GGGCGGGCCGGCCGACGTGAACGCCGGTCTGCCCGCCGCGGTGGGGGTGCGCGACCGCTTCCGTGTCGTCGAGGCCGACGACCCGTTCGCCGTCGGGGTGCTGCTGGTCGAGACCGGTGAAGGCGGTCTGATGCGCCGCTGGCTGCAGGGGGCCGCCGCCGTCCACCTCGCCGGTGTCGGTGGTACCGAACCGGCCGCCAGGTTCCTGCCCGACGAGCTACGTCGCGAGCGCAACGCCATGCGCCGCCGGCTGCGTGAACGCTTCGCCACCGACGGGCCGGTCACCCTCGCGCCGCCGCTCGCCCGCGCCCTCGACCTGCTCACCCGGTGTCGGGCTGCACTCGGCGTCGAGGAGCCGCTCCAACACCTGGCGCCGGCAGCGGGGGCGCCACCGAGCCGGTACCAGCTCAGCCTCGGGATCGACGTGCGGTTGCCGACCGTCGCCGTGCTCGACCAACTCGTCGAGGCGGCGCAGTCCCCGCCGCGCAGCGCCGGCCGCGACCCCGAGGTGGCAGCGATCCTCGCCGACCTGGCACCGGTCGCCCGGGCGGCCGACCCGACCGGTGCGTGGCTGCTGCGTGCCTGCGGCCTGCGCACCGTCCACCCGGTCGCCCCCACCCGCCTGTACCTGTCCCACCTACCCACCGGTGGCCTGCGCATCGATCGCGTCGACGACGGCGGCCGTCAGATCCGGCTGCGGGCACAGGTCGGCGCCCCCGGCGACGAACAGTCCCACGCCGCCCTCGAGCGGGCCGTCTCCGGTGCCGTCGCAGCCCTGGCCGGCGAGGTCGCGCTTCGACGCAGCGAGGACCCGGCCGCGGTCTGGGCCGCCGCGCGGACCCCGACGGCGGCGACGAACGAGGTCCTGCGGGCGGTGCCCCTGCCGGTGGCGGACACCACCACGGTCGCCGCCCGGCTCGGCCGGATCGCGCCGGCGTTGCACGCCACGCTGACCCTCGACGAGGCGACCAGCGCCGACGTGGTGGCCGGCCGCGTCCGGGCGATCGCCATGTTGCGCCGCATCGTCGACGAACTCGTCGAGCGTCGCATCGTGTCCATACTGCCCGTGGTGACCACCGACGGACGCGTGCACCTCGTCGCCGGGGTCGTCGGCCTGCCATGGGCCGGCATCAACGGCCACGAGCACCGGGTCGCCGGCTTCCGCTGGAGCGTCGTCCCGCTGGTGGGCGTCGCCGCGACGATCACCCCGACCGGTTCGGAAGCCGAGATGTCCGGCAACGGTCACGGGTTGTGGGCGGTGGTGGTGCACGCGGCGGTCCGCGGCGAACTCACCGACCCCTACGAGATGCGGGTCGAACTGCCGACCGGCGCGACGTTGCGACCGGACCAGTACGAGTTCGTGCTCAACCTGCTCGACCACGCCCATCCGGCCGGCGTCGAGGTCAACACCTTCCGGCTGCGACGCCGGCACGTCGACCTGTCGGGCAACGGCGAGCCCGATCCGCTCGACCCGACCCTGGCCCGCAGCTACCGACCGTTCCGCCGTCCCCGCTGACCCGTCCGAGCACTGGAACCGCCATGATCACCCAACAGTTCTCCTCGGAGCTCATCGGCCTGATCAGCAAGGTCGACGACCTCAACCTCTCGATCAGTGAGAAGACCGCGCTGATCGGCAACGTGCTGATCGAATGGGGCGGCCGAGCCCAACGCACCTTCAACTTCACCAAGCCGCTGGCCGCGACCGCGACCGACTGCACGTCCGGCTTCACCCGGACCCTGCAGCACCGCAACTGGGTCGATGGTGAGTCCGTGGTCCAGGCCGAGGAGACCACGCTGGAGGAGGGCTTCAACAGCCGCTTCCGGGCCATCGAGACCGACCTCGACGCGCTCGGCGCCGACGTCGCGCAGGCGTTCGTCTGCCTCGCCGAACTGCGCGGCAGCGTCGCCGGGCTCCTGCAGGAGGTCCGGGCCGAGCTCAACCGGATCAACCGTGACGTCCACGAGTGCTGTCAACGCGACAAGGGCGGGGGACGGCCCGGCGGGGTCGGCGGCGGCCTGAACGTCGGGTCCTTCGCCGGGGTGACGAAGCTGCACGACAAGGAGGTGATGATCTGGCAGACCGACCAGGGCTACACCGTGCTGCCGATGGTGCACCTGCCGGCCGGGGACGTGAAGGACCTCGGCGGGTACCGGCGCACCATGGAGGCCGGCGCGCACGTCATCGAACATCGCGACGTGTACGAGCGTGTCTTCGACACGCAGACGCGTCCGACCGTCGCCACCATCCTCGAAACGGTGGGCGACGACCAACTGGCCAGCGGCATGACGGTCCGCGAGGCGTTCCGCTCGCTGCCAGGTGACCTGCGGGTCAGCTCACCGGACGCCCTCATGTCGGCCCTGGTCGACCGCGAGGCTTCGTCGATGCGGGCCAGCGGCGAGGCCGAGGTCGTCAACGGCCTGGTCGCCGGCGTCGGCGCTGCGGCGACCGCCGCCGACGCGCCCGTCGACCACTTCACGGTGGTACCCGACGAGTCACGCTCGGTGCTGGACTCGATGGGCATCGGCACGGTCCGCGAACTCGCGGGCACGGACCCCGTCGTGCTGAGCAAGGCCCTCACGGATGCAGGGGTCAGGACCGGTGTGACGGACGCGGCGGGCTGGGTCACCGCCGCGGCGCTCACGACCCGACTGGGGCGGTAGCCGTCGCGTGATCACGCAGTTCCAGGCCGGGGCGGGCACACCACGCGGGGATGCCGCGCTGCTTCTGGTGTGCACGCCGACGACCCAGGGGCCGACCGTGGTGCGGGCACGGTGGACGATGGACCTGCTCGGCCACGACGAGCAGACGTGCACGGTGCCGGCGGCGGCGGTACCCGAGCTGGTGTCACGTTGGCTGCAACAGGTCGGCGTCCCGGTCACGCACCCGGATGCGCCGCCTGCACCGTGAGCAGCCGGAGCGAGGTGTCCGAACGGTCGTCCTGGATCCGTGCGGTGACCTCGCGAGTGAACTCCGCGCTGGGTGCGACGCCGAGCTCGCCTGCCAGGATCCGGCCGTAGGCGGCGAGGGCTCGTGCCGCCTCGATGCGGTCGCCCGCCGCCAGGTGGATCTCGATGAGCAGTCGGTGGCCGCGCTCGCGGAGCGGCTCGAGCCGCAGCGCCGAGAGCACG
>JAGXST010000167.1 GCA_018335555.1 Actinomycetota bacterium
TTGCGGGCGTACTCGGCCCGGTCCTTCATCATCTGTTCGGGGGCGACGTAGAACGGCGTGGCCACGGCGGGGACCTTCCTGGTTAGGGGCTGGCTCAGCGGTTGCGCCGGCGCTCGATGGTCGCCTGGACGTGGGCGGCGACCTGCTCGTCGGTCAGTTCGCGGTAGCCGTCGACGTCGATCTCGGCCACGATCGGATAGATGTGGCGGATCAGGTCGGGACCGCCGGTCGCGCTGTCCTCCTCGGCCGCGTCGAACAGCGCCTCGACCGCGACCGCTGCGGCGCCGTGCAGGTCTGCTGCGGGCTCGACCAGGCGCTTGAGGGTGGCGCGGGCGGCCAGCGAACCCGAGCCGGTCGCGGCGTAGCTGGTGGCGAGGTAGCGGCCACCGACGGGGTCGTACTCGAAGATCCGCCCGACGGCCGTACGCGGGTCGACACCGGCGAACAGCGGGACCACGATCAGCCCCTGCATCGCCATCGGCAGGTGGGCGCGGACCAGGCCGGCGAGCTTGTTCGCCTTGCCCTCGAGCGAGAGCGGTTCGCCCTCGACCTTCTCGTAGTGCTCGAGTTCGGTCGAGAAGATCCGTGCGAGCTCCATCGCGGGGCCCGCGGTCCCGCTGATCCCCACCGCCGACCAGTCGTCGGCCGGATAGATCTTGCGCACATCGGTGCGCGAGATCAGGTTGCCGGCCGTCGCACGGCGGTCCCCCGCGATGATCACGCCCTGCGCGCTGACCACGGCCAGCACGGTCGTGCCCTCGACCAGGCGGTCGCGCAGGTGCTGGTGCATCGTCCCGTCGAGGACGGCGGGCACGGCCTCGGGCGCCTGGCGCCGCAGCACCTCGAAGAACGAACTGCTGCGCGCGTCGAACGGCGAGGGCAGGCCGGCCAGCAGTTCGTCGGCACGGAAGGTCACGCGGCGCTCCTCGACAGCGGGGACCGGGCAGCGTAGGCCCGCCGGTACGGCCACGCCCGCACCCTGCCCTCGGCGGCGCAGACCGAGCCGCGACGCCGCGCGGCCAACTCGCCGCAGGCGTCCGCCCCGCGCACGTGAACGGTGACCGGCCCGGCGAAGACGGCAGGAGGTCCCACGACTCCGGGGTCGATGTCCCCTCGCGGGCGCGGGGACGCGTCCCGATCCTTGCCCTTCGAGCCGACCACGAGGACTTCCTCCATGCGTATGCCGCCCCGCCTGCTGCTCGGCGCTGCCATCCTGACCGCCGCCGGGTGCGCCACCGGTTCCACGGCCCCAGCACCCGTGGCCGGCACGGACCTGCCGCGCCTGGTGGTCCACAAGACCGCGACCTGCACCTGCTGCGCGCAGTACGAGGACTACCTCGCAGCCCACGACGTCGATCTCGAGGTGGTCGTCCACGACGACCTCGACGCCGTCAAGGCCGACTTCGCGGTGCCCGGCAGCCAACGCTCGTGTCACACCAACGAGATCGGCGGCTACTACGTCGAGGGACACGTCCCGCTCGAGGCGATCGCCGACCTGCTCGAACAGGCGCCGGATGTCGACGGCATCGCCCTGGCCGGCATGCCGTCGGGCTCACCGGGCATGCCGGGCGAGCAGACCGAGCCGTTCCTGGTCACGACCTCGGTCGACGGCGAGGTCGTCGGCGAACTCGGCCGCTACTGAGTTCGTCGCGGGTGTTGCTCGACCTGTCCGACAAGAAACGGCGGGCCGTCACCATCTCAGCCACGACGGGCATCGTGCAGCTACGGCGGTTGCGAGTGTGCCGGCCACCCGACCGTGTGACGCCAGACCGAGGGTGTGACGTCACGTCGAGGTTGGCCTCGGTCTGCGGTTACAACCGCTGTCTCACGTCACATCGCCGGACTCGCCCCCAGTGGCTCGAGCCGCACATGACGACCCACTCCGCTGCAGGGCCTGAGGTGCGGCCTACTGGCCGCCCTTCTGGACGTAGCCGCGCACGAACTCCTCGGCGTTCTCCTCGAGGACGTCGTCGATCTCGTCGAGCAGTTCGTCGACGTCGTCGAGGAGGTCCTTGGCAACGGGCTCGGTGTCGGTCGAGGCGTGCTCGACCTCCTCGACCTCGTCCTGCGAACCGCTGCCCTTGCGGACCTGGCCACCCTCGCTCATGGTTGTCTCCTCCGAGCGCGCGAACCTGCAGGGTATCGGTCAGGTGCCCAGCGCCTGCAGCAACTCGGCCGCGTCCGCGACGGAGTCGAGGAGGTCCCCCACGTGCTCGCGGGTCCCGCGACCCGGTTCCATCATCGGCACGCGCTGCAGGGCGTCGCGGCCGGTGTCGAAGACCAGCGAGTCCCAGCCTGCCGCCACGACCTGCGTCGGGAAGCGGCGCAGGCACTCGCCGCGGAACCAGGCCCGCGTGTCGGTCGGCGGGGTGGTCATCGCCGCCCGGATCTCGACCTCGGAGACCAGCCGTTCGACGCGGCCACGGGCGGCCAGGCGCTGGTAGAGGCCCTTGTCCTGGCGCACGTCGTGGTACTGCAGGTCGACCATCTTGAGCCGGTCGTGGCCGAAATCGAGTCCGTGCCGCTCGCCGTACTGCTCGAGCAGTTCGAGCTTGGTGGCCCAGTCGACCTGCCCCGCCAACCGACGAGGGTCCTGCTCTGCGGTGGCCAGCAGCGCCTCCCACCGGTCGAGCACCTCCTGCGCCCACGGGGCAGCCCGTCCCTGCTCCTTGACGTAGCGCGCCGCGGCCTCGAAGTAGTGCCACTGGATCTCGAGCGGGGTGACCTTGCGGCCGTCCTCGGTCGCCAGCGGGATCCGCGAGGTCAGGTCGTGGCTGATGGCGTGGAACGCCTGGACCGGGCGGTGGATGGCCGGTGGCTCGGGCAGCGCCTGGTCCTCGATCAGGTCGAGCACCAGCAGCATCGTCCCGACCTTGAGGAACGTCGCGACCTCGCACAGGTTCGCGTCGCCGTTGATCACGTGCAGGCGTCGGTAGCGCTCGGGGTCGGCGTGGGGTTCGTCGCGGGTGTTCATCAGGGGGCGCTTGAGCGTGGTCTCGAGTCCGACCTCGACCTCGAAGAAATCGGCCCGCTGCGACATCTGGAACGGCACGTCCTCGCCGCGGAACTCGGTGCCGAGCCGGCCGGCGCCGACGTAGAGCAGCCGGCTGAGGAAGAACGGCTGCAGGTGACGGGTCAGGCGACCGAAGGGCACCTCGCGCGGCACCAGGTAGTTCTCGTGGGTGCCGTAGGCGGCGCCCTTGCCGTCGGTGTTGTTCTTGTGCACCAGGACCCGGTGGCCGGCCGGCAGCGTGGCCGCCGCGCGGCGGGCCGCGTCCTCGAGGATGCGTTCGCCGGCCTTGTCCCAGATCACCAGGTCGCGGGCGTTGGAGCACTCGGGCGTGGCGTACTCGGGGTGGGCGTGGTCGACGTAGAAGCGGGCACCGTTGGTCAGGACCGTGTTGGCCAGACCCAGCTCGTCGTCGGTGACCGGCTCGTGCGGGTCGGGCGTGTCGTAGCCGCGGGCGTCGCGCATCGGGTGCTCGTCGGTGTGGTCCCAACGCACGTCGCGATCCCCCGCCTGCCGGTAGGCGCCGACCACCAGCGACGAGGCCAACACCGGGTTGACCTCGCGCGGACCGTCCACGGTGATGCCGTACTCGGTCTCGACACCGACGAACTTGGGTGTTGCCACGCGCCGGATCCTTCGGTCAGGGCCCGCCTACAGGTACTGGCCGGGATTGAGGTTCTCGATCGCACGACCCGGTCCGGCGCTGTCGCCGCTGATGAGCGTGCGCACGTACACGATGCGCTCGCCCTTCTTGCCCGAGATCCTGGCCCAGTCGTCGGGGTTGGTGGTGTTGGGCAGGTCCTCGTTCTCGCGGAACTCGTCGCGGATCGCCCGCAGCAGGTCGTCGGTCGACAGCCCCTTGGGCCCGTTGTCGAGCACCCGCTTGATGGCGTACTTCTTGGCCCGCGCCACCACGTTCTCGATCATCGCCCCCGAGTTGAAGTCCTTGAAGTACAGGACCTCCTTCTCACCGTTGGCGTAGGTGACCTCGAGGAACTCGTTGTCGCGATCGGCGGCGTACATCTTCTCGACCGTGCGGTCGATCATGTTGCGCACCGCCGCCTCGGCGCTGCCGTGCGTCGCCACCTCGTCGGGGTGCAGCGGCAGCCGCGGGTGCAGGTAGATGCCGAAGATCTCGCGGGCGGCCTCGGTGCCGGGCCGGTCGACCTTGATCTTCACGTCGAGGCGGCCCGGACGCAGGATCGCCGGGTCGATCATGTCCTCGCGGTTGGACGCACCGATGACCACGACGTCCTTGAGGCTCTCGACCCCGTCGATCTCGGCGAGCAGTTGCGGCACGATCGTGGTCTCGACGTCGGAGGAGACACCGGACCCGCGGGTGCGGAACAGCGACTCCATCTCGTCGAAGAACACGATCACGGGGAAGCCCTCGGCCGACTTCTCGCGGGCGCGCTGGAAGATCAGACGGATCTGGCGCTCGGTCTCGCCGACGTACTTGTTGAGCAGTTCGGGGCCCTTGACGTTGAGGAAGTAGCTGCGTACGTCCTGGCGACCGGTCTTGTCGCGCACCCGCTGGGCGAGCGAGTTGGCCACCGCCTTGGCGATCATGGTCTTGCCGCAGCCGGGCGGGCCGTACAACAGGATGCCCTTGGGTGCGCGCAGTTCGTGCTCGACGAACAACTCGGCGTGCAGGTAGGGCAACTCGACCGCATCGCGGATGGCCTCGACCTGCTCCTTGAGCCCGCCGATCTGCTCGTAGGAGATGTCGGGGACCTGCTCGAGGACGAGCTGTTCGACCTCGGCCTTGGGGATGCGCTCGACGCCGGTGTTCGAGCGGGTGTCGACCAGCAGGGAGTCACCGGCCTTGAGCGGCAGCTCGCGCAGCGGCTCGGCGAGGTGGATGACCCGCTCGTCGTCGGTGTGACCGAGCACGAGCGCACGGCCGTCGTCGAGCAGTTCGGCGATGACCATCACCTCACCGCGGTTCTCGAACGCGCCGACCGCGACCACGTTCATCGACTCGTTGAGCAGGACCTCCTGCCCGGCGCGCAGCTCGTCGAGGTCGATCTCGGGCCCGAGGCCGACCTCGAGCTTGCGGCCCGAGACCACGACCGTCGCCGTGCCCGCGTCGACGTCGTTGGCCAGGAACGTCGCGTACGACTGCGGTGGTGCGGCGAGCCGCTCGACCTCCTCGCGCATCTGCGCGAGTTGGTCGCGCGCGGCACGCAGCGTCTCGGTCAGCTTGTCGTTCTGCGCCAACGCACCCTGCAGCTTGCCCTTGGTCTCGAGCAGCCTCTCCTCGAGCGTCCGGATACGTCCGGGTGCGGTCTCGAGGCGCCGGCGCAGCAGGTCGACCTCCTCGCGCAGGAACTTCAGTTCCGCGGCGAGTTCGTCCGGGTCCGGCTCGCCGGCGCGTTCCACCTGGGCACCCGCGGGTACCGGATCGTTGGCCTGCGCGCCGTCCAGGTCGTGCCGGTCCTGCGCGCTGGCGTCGTGGGACGAGCGGTCCGGGCGCTGGTTCACGTGGCCTCCTACCGCAGGGTGCGAACCCTCTGGCCGAGATCGCCGGCCGGCGGACACGGGGCCCGTCCAGCGGTGACCTTCGGATCGCCGAGTGTATGGCACACCCCTGGACGGACCGTGGGACCGCACTCGATACGGGACGAGGCGTGCGAACACCGGGCGCCCGGCGAGCAAAACGCCTACGAGCGTCCGTCCACGTGGTCGGACTCGACCATCGGGGCCTCGCCCCAGACGACGCCCGGCCCGGTGTCCGCCTTGCGACGAGGCGGCGGCGGCCCGCCCTCCTCGCGTGCCGGGACCCGACGGGCTGTGGTCAGGAAGGCGGTGTGGGCCACCATCCGATGGGCCGGGCGGACGGCCAGGCCATCCACGTCCCATCCTCGCACCAGCGTCTCGGACGTGCGCACGTCCATGAAACGGCCGTCGTCCCACAACGCCTCGGAGAAGCGCATCACCTGTGGCACGCTCGGCATGTAGGCCAGCACGATCGCCCCGGGCGGCAGGGCGTCGGCCGCACCGGGCACCATCAGCCACGGTTCGAGCAGGTCCAGCACGAGTCGGTGCGGGCGCACGTCGAGCCGGGTCAGCCCGTCGACGAGGTCACCGTCGACGAGGTCCCAGTTGTCGGGCATTGCGCCGAGGAAGCGCACGACGTTGCGACGGGCGTGGGCGGCATGGTCCGCCCGCCGCTCGAACGAGATCACGCGGCCGGCGGGGCCGACC
>JAGXST010000168.1 GCA_018335555.1 Actinomycetota bacterium
GCCCATCGCGGCCGGCTCGCGGCCGTAGGCGGCCGTCATCGCCGCAACGGCCGCGTCCCAGGCCGGTCCGCCCGGCTCGGTCACCCATGCGGCGTTGCGCTCGCCGACGGTGACCTCGACCTGCAGGCCCCACGGCGCGTGCGAGTCGAGATGGTGGCGCAGCGCCTCCATGGCCCGGTCCGGGTCCTGGCCGGGCGCGAGACGGCAGGACAGCTTCGTCGTCACCTCGGCCAGCAGCGTGTTGGACGCGGCCGCGGTCGCCGGCACGTCCATGCCCGTCGGGGTGATGGTGGGGCGCATCCACAGGCGTTCGAGAATCGTGCGACGCTCGTCGCCGACGAAACCGGCACCGGGCACCATCCGGACCTCGTCGCGGAACTCGGCGGCCAACGCCTCGCCGTCGCCCTCCAGGGCCTGCAGTCGGGCCCGTTCCTCGTCGCCGAGCGGGCGCACGTCGTCCTCGAACCCGGCCACCGCGAGTGCACCGCGATCGTCGTGGAGCGTGGCGAGCAGGCGGACCATGCCGGTCAGCGCGTCCGGCACGACGCCGCCCCACATGCCCGAGTGCACCGGTTGTCGCAGCGCGCGGACCGTGACGTAGACGTCGGCCATCCCGCGCAGCGCGTACGTCAGGCCCGGCCACCCGATCTTCCAGTTGGTCAGGTCGGTCAGCACGATCACGTCGGCCTGCAGACGCCGCCCGTACGTCTCGAGGAAGCGGTGCAGGTTCGGTGAGCCGATCTCCTCCTCGCCCTCGATGACGACCTTGACGTTGAGCGGCAGGCTCCCCCGCGCATCGAGCCAGGCACGGATCGCCGCCACGTGGGCCATGATCCCCGCCTTGTCGTCGGCGGCGCCGCGGCCGTACAGACGGCCGTCGCGCTCGGTGGGCTCGAACGGCGAGGAGTTCCAACGGTCGGGCGTACCCACCGGTTGGACGTCGTGGTGGGCGTACAGCAGCACGGTGGGTGCGTCCTCGCCGGCTCGCAGCCACGACCCGGTCACGTAGGGGTGGGTGCCCTCGAGTTCGAGCAGTTCCACGTCCTCGAGGCCGGCGTCGCGCAGGCGGTCGGCGGTCCGCTCGGCCGATCGACGGCAGTCGTCGGCGTGCTCGGGCTGGACGCTCACCGACGGGATCTCCACCAGGTCGCGCAACCACTCGACCGTCTGCGGCAACTGCGCCACCAGTCGCTGCGCGACGTCGTCGAGCCCGTCGGGCACGCGCGTTGCGGTGGGCAGGGTGTCCAGCGGCTGGGGCGTCACGGTCGGCGGCCTCCGGGGCGTCTGACGGCGGTCGAACGCCCAGTCTGCCCGATCCCGCCCCGGGCGTGCGACGTGCGGTGCCGCGCAAAGCAACGGCAGGTTCCCGGAATCACGCGGCCGGTGACTATCCTGCGCGCGGAAACGACTGGCGAACGAGAACTTCTCGAGAAGGTGACGCGGGTGGGCCACGCAACCGAGGTGTGGGACAAGCTGTCCGGCATGCTCTCCAACGGTGACATGGCCGACATCCCGCAGTTGTACGGGGCCGACGCGCTCTACCTCGAGCCCTACAACCCGCCCCACCGCGGCAACCTGCTCATCCAGGCCTACCTCAAGGACTGGATCGGCGGCAAGGAGGACATCGCCGTCGAGTCGAAGCAGGTCATCGAGGCAGCGGACGGCAACTCGGTCGCCGTCGAGTGGACGATCTCCTACACCGCCGCCGGTCGCCGCTGGAGCGACCTTCCGCGCGCGAGCTTCTTCGTCTTCGACGAGTCCGGCCGCATCGTCTACCACCGCGACTACACGTAGAGCGCCGTGCGTGCTCGGCTCCGCCTCCGCGTCGTCATTCGTCGCCCTTGAGGACGTAGCGCCACACGGCGAAGCCGACCGCGAGCGCACCCGCCGCGCCGGCCAGGACCTCGTTGCGGGGCTTGCTCACGTCGGGCAGGCGGTCGCGAAGGCGCACCGGCGCGTGGAAGTCGCGCACCGCCCACGACATGGCCGTGGCCGCCGCCCGCAGCTCGCGGTCGGGGTTGACCGCCACCGGATGGCCCACCGTGGTCAGCATCGGCAGGTCGGTGATCGAGTCGGAGTAGGCGAAGCTGGCCGCGAGGTCGTAGCCGCGTAGTTCGGCGACCTGGCGGATCGCGGTCGCCTTGGCCCCGGCGTAGGCGTAGAACTCCAGCGTGCCGTCGTAGCAGCCGGCCTCGTCGATACCCGAGCGGGTGGCGATGACGTCGCGCACGCGCAGGAACTCGGCGAACGGCTCGACGATCTCCTCGCCCGAGGAGGAGATGATCCAGACGTCGCGGCCGGCGCGCTGGTGCTCGGCGATCAGGTCCAGTGCCTCGGCATAGGCCAGCGGGGCGATGACCGTCTCCATCGTCTCGCGCACGAGCCGTCGGACGCGCTCGGCCTCCCAACCGCGCGTCAACTCCAGCGCCGCATGGCGCATCTGTTCCATCTTCTCGTGGTCGGCACCGACGAGCTGGTAGACGACCTGCGCGTACAGCGACTTCACCACCGTGGTCGGGCTGATCAGCCCGTCACGCATCAGCGTGCGGCCCATGACCAGGGTGGACGACCCGGCGATGATCGTCTTGTCGAGGTCGAAGAACGCGGCTTCCGTTGCGCCGGTCCGGCGGACGGCGATGCGGGCCAGCATGCCCTCGCTGAGCCGGTCCGCGTCGGGGCGGGCGTAGCGCTGTTCGGTCTCGGCCGTCGCCCCGGATGGATCCCCGATGACCTCGGCCGCCGCGGACAGCAGCTTGTCGACCGTGGACGGGGTCGCGGACGCGGAGGATGCGTCAGGTGTCTCGTCCGCGGTCGGGTCGGGGTCGCGGCCGTCGGCCACCTCGAAGTCCTTGCACGTCGCGGGGGCGCGAGCCTAACGCCGATCAGTCCGCCGGCATCGGCTGCACGGCGAGCAGGCTGCGCCCGTCCATGATCACGAAGGGGGGCTCGCGGGTGATCGGCCAGCCGCTCTGGCCGTGGACGTCGACCGCGTTCCCGTCGTGGAACAGGCCGAAGCCGTCGTGGCGCTGCTCGATCGCCGTGGACGACGACAGCCACCAGACGTCGCCTTCCGCCGGGGCGGGAGCGAAGTCGCCCGGGTCGACGCGGGAGCCGTCGTCGCGGTCGAGCCACACCGGCTCGGACGTGCCGG
>JAGXST010000169.1 GCA_018335555.1 Actinomycetota bacterium
AGCAGGATCTGCTTCGCCTTGGTGAGCATGCGCTTCTCCCCGGCGGACAGGCCCTTGTCCTTCTCGCGCGTGGCGAGGTTCCGCACGACCTCGGCGACCTGGTAGATGTCGCCCGAACGCAGCTTCTCGTAGTTGGCCTTGAAGCGACGCGACCAGTTGCCGGCGGCCTTGCCCTCGGGCTCACGCAGGACGTCGAGGACCTGCTCGACCTCCTTCTTGGAGACCACACTGCGGATACCGACCTCTTCGCACGAGTCGGCGGGCACCATCAGCGTCAGGTCCCCGTACGTCAGCCGCAGCACGAGGTACTCGCGGGCCTCGCCCTTGAGTTCGCGAGCTTCCTTCCGCTCGATGACCGCTGCGCCGTGGTGGGGATAGATGACGGTGTCGCCGACGCTGTAGGCCATGAGTGGTTGCTCCTCGGTTCTTGCGGGGTGGGATCGACGCCGCATGCCGGGGCGAGAAGGCGAGAGAAGTCGCACAGGGGGGTGAGCAGGGCCTTCTTGAGAGGCGCGATGCCGACCCGCACGATTCCCGTTGCTGCCTTTCGCGAATCGGCACCTGCAGTGCGAACGTGCCACCGACCGTATCACACGGCCAGTCCCCCGCTCAACCGATTGCGGGGCGAATCCGCAGGTCAGGCCGGGGTTTGCACCGTTCCACGCGCCCTCGGCCCGTCCATCCGGCCACGACCGTTCGGTCACGCCTGGGGGGCAACGAGCGAGCGCAGCGAGCGAGACAGGGGACCCAGGCGAACTCTGAGCGATGCGAAGCGAGAAAGGGGACCCGGATCGAATCAGACGTACCGCTCGAGCAGGCTGGCCTCGGCGAGGCGGCGCAGGCCGTCCTGGATGGTACGGGCACGGGCCTCGCCGACGCCCTCGACGTCGTCGAGTTCGGCGATGGACGCCTCCATGATCCGCGGCAGGTTGCCGAACCGGTTGACGAGCCGGTCGACGACGCGGGGCGGGAGACGGGGAATCCGTGACAGCAGCCGGTAGCCACGCGGCGTGACCGGCTTGTCGAGCTCCTCCTCGTCGTAGGCGAGGATGGCGGCGACCAGTTCGCTGTTGAGCAGGTGGTCGGTCGAGAGTGCGGCGACGTCGTCGAGGACCCGGGCGAGCTTGCGCCGACGGTCGGCGAGGTAGTCACGCACGACCAGCACCCGGTCGTCGCCGACGGAGGCGACGAGCTCGTCGAGCTGCAACTGGATCAGCCGGCCCTCGGAGCCGAGCTCGACCACGTGGTCCTCGACCTCGAGCGCGATCCGGCGCAACATCTCGGCGCGTTGCAGGGTCAGCACGACGTCACGGACGGTGACGGTGTCCTCGACCTCACGCGCGGCCAGCGTGGCCGAGACCTCGTCGAGGCGGGCGCGGTAGCGCTCGAGCGTCGACAGGGCCTGGTTGGCCCGGAACAGCAGGGCCGACACCTCCTCGACCGTGTGACGCTTCTTGCCGTAGTACAGCGTCACCATGCCCATGGACTCGGACACGGCGATGACCGGCTCGCCGGTCTGGCGGGCCGTCCGCTCGGCCGAGCGGTGGCGGGTGCCGGTCTCGGAGGTCTCGATCGTGGGATCGGGCACGAGGTGCACGTTGGCACGCAGGATGCGCTGCGCGTCCCCGTCGAGCACGAGTGCGCCGTCCATCTTGGCCAACTCGGCGACACGCTGGCTGGTGGCGCCGATGTCGATGACGAACCCGCCAGAGACGACCGCCTCGATCTCGGGCGTCCAGCCGATCACGATCAGGGCGCCGCGGCCGGCGCGGATGACCCGCTCGATGCCCTCGCGCAGGGGCGACCCGGGCGCGAGCATGGCGAGGACGTTGCGTAGGCCCTCGTCGCGGGTCGCCTCGGGCACCCGGCTCTCCTTACGGTCGTTCGGTGGCGCGGACAGCATCGCCGAAGGCGTTGCGTCGCGCGGCCGCCGCGCAGACTACTGGACGAGCGCGCAGTGGTGCCCGGTCCCCGCGGACCGCGCGATCACGTTCCAGGTGTCGTGGGCGTGCCGAGCCATGTGACCAGGTCGCCGGGGCGAGCGTCCACTCCGCCCGAGCCCGCCTGGTCGAGGTCCATCTCGACGACCTCGAGCGCGACGTCGCGGACCTGGCGGAGGAAGTCGGCGTGGCCACCCCGGGCGGGGTCCTCGTGGGTGTCGACGGCATGACCGAGCAGCAGGGTGGCTGCCCGGCCGTCGTCCTTGAGCCGCAACACCCGCCCGAGTCGCTGGATCAACTGCCGCCGCGTACGGAATGCGGCGAGCACGAGCGCGACGTCCGCATCGGGGACGTCGACCCCTTCGTCGAGGACGCGCGGTGCCACCAGCGCGTCGATGCGGCCTCGCCGGAACTGCGCCAGCCGGATGCGGCGCTTGTCGTCGGCCAGCCCGCCGTGGATGGTCTCGGCGTGCACCCCGGCGCGGACCAGTTCGGCGGCCGCGTCCTCGGCCTGTTCGACGGTGTCGGTGAAGACCAGGCTCCGCCGGCCCTTCAGTCCCGGTGCCGCCGCCGCGCAGATGGCGAGCTTGCCCGCGCAGGCCGCGGCGATCTCGCGCCGCTCGCGCACGCGGACCAGGTACTCGCGGCAGGCACGGACCTGCGTGCCCTCCGCTCCTCCCCCGGAGCCCACCATGCCGGGCTGTCCCCCGGCGGTCGCGACCACGGCCGACACGGCGGCGAACAGTTTGCGGGGGTCCTTCGGCATCCCGAGCCCCCCGACCAGCTCACGGTGCAGTTGCCGTGCCCTGGCGTCGGCGCGGTCGTAGGCGTCACGCTCGTCGGGCCGCAGACGCACGCCCACCGTCGCGATCCGGAACGGAGCGACGGTGCCGTCGGCGACGGCGCGGTCGTAGTCGTAGCGATGCACGACGCCACCGAAGTAGGGCGCGAGCACGTCGACGAGGCCGTCGTCGTTGCGCTCGTAGGTGGCGGTCAGGGCCAGGCGCATCGGGAACGCCTCGTGCAGCGCCGCGCCCCACGTCGGTGCGCCGTAGCGGTGCGCCTCGTCGGCGACGAGCAGGCCGAGCGTGCCGGGCGGCGGCTCGATCGGCACCGAGGCCGCCGAGTGCGGCGTCGAGACGACCACGTCGCGTTCGTACAAATCGTCGCGGTTGCCACCTCCGAGGCGGCCGACGCGAAGGTCGGGGGCGGCGGTCCGCAACTCGCGCACCCACTGGTCCTGCAGTTCGAGGGTCGGGGCGAGCACCAGCGAGCGGCCGCCCCGGTCGGCGACGATCCGGATGGCCGCCATCGCCAACCGGGTCTTGCCGGTGCCGGTGACGGCCTCGACGACGCCCCGCCCCGTCGCCGACCAGGCGGCAAGCGCTTCGGCCTGCCAGTCGCGCAACGCGAGTAGGTCGAGCCGGTCGCGCGTGCCTGCCACGCCCTGCGGTGCATCCGCCGCCGCCGCGGGTCGCGTGGAGGTCGACCCCTCCCCCGGTCCCGGGGCAGCCGCGAGCTCCCAACCGCCGCGACCGAGGACGTCGGCCCGCACGAACCGCTTGTCGCGTTCCAGCGCCCGGTCGAGGATCGCGGCGTTGACCTGGCGGATGCCGGCCGCCCTGATCGCCTTGAGCAGACGTACGGCGGGCATCGGCCCGACGCCGTCGTCGGCGAGGACGTCAGCAGCGGTGTCGCAGAGGGAGCTCATGCCGGCAGTGTCGCAGCCCGGTCAGCGGTACCGCGCGAGGACATCGGCGATGTGGACGCGGTCCTCGGCGGCGAGTTCCTCCCCCGTGTGCGGGTGGACGCACGGGTAGCGGTGGCGGTCCACGCAGCCGAGCCACCCGCCGTCACGCTGGAGCACGTGGCAGTACGCGGTGACACCGTCCGGCGCGCGCCGAGACGTCAGTGCGGCAGGGAGAGCTGGCCGTCGACGTACTCGGCCAGGCCGTCGGCGACCAGGCTGTCGGCGACGCGGCCGGCGCGGTCAGGGTCGTCGGGCCAGCCGGTGACGTCGGCGACCCTGGCCCGCTCGACGGGGCCGGTGCGCAGCGCCTGCACCAGCCGGCCACGGCCCTGCCGGTCGGACCCTTCGAACCGCGACTGTGGGGTCGAGACGCCGGCGCTGCCGTCGGCGGGGTCGGGATCGGGCAGCCCCGACCGGTACCAGGCGCATTCGACCTGCAGCGGGCATGCCTCGCAGCGTGGCCGGCGCCTGACGCAGATCGTCGCGCCGAGGTCGAGGACCGCCTGGTTGTGCTCCCACGCCCGCCCCGGTGGGACCTGCGCGTCGGCGAGGTCCTGCGCCTCGCGTGGCGCGAGTCGCCGGCCGGCCACGGCCCGTGCCAGCACACGGGCGGCGTTGGTGTCGACGACCCCGTGGTCGCGTTCGAACGCGAACGCGAGGACCGCTCGGGCCGTGTACGGCCCGATGCCGGGCAGGGCGAGCAGCGCGTCGAGGTCGTCGGGGAGGGTGCCGCCGTGGCGATCGACGACCGCGGTGGCGGCGCGGTGCAGATTGAGCGCCCGCCGGTTGTAGCCCAGTCCGGCCCAGTGCCGGACCACCTCGCCCGGCGCCGATGCTGCGCATGCGGCCGGGGTCGGGAAGCGGTCGAGGAAATCCGCGTACCGCGGCAGGACCCGCGCAACCTGGGTCTGCTGGAGCATCAGCTCGGAGACGAGCACGGCCCAGGGGTCACGGGTGCGGCGCCACGGCAGGTCCCTACGGGCCTGCCCGCTCCACGTCAAGAGGTGCTCGGTGACCACCGGATTGGGTCGCACGGGGCGCAGGACCTCAGACGGCAGTGACGAACACCAGCTTGGCGTCGTCGTCGGGCAGCTCGACCACCTGGCCGTCGGCCCGCAACCGCACTCCGTCGACGCCGCGTTCGACCGAGACCTGCGCGCCGGTCCACATGCCCCGCTCGCGCAACTGCATCACGATCTCGTGGTCGCCCTGCAGCTTCTCGGAGATGTAGCTGATGACGACCTCGTCGGCGTCGGTCGCGGCGAGGCTGACCGGCTCGTGCTCGGCGGGTACGGACCCGGGGATCGGGTTGCCGTACGGCGAGGTGGTGGGGTTGCCCAGGAACTCGATGAGTTTGGCCTCGACCCGGTCGGAGATGACGTGCTCCCAACGGCACGCTTCCTCGTGGACGTGCTCGTGATCGAGCCCGAGGACGTCGACGAGCAACCGCTCGGCGAGCCGGTGCTTGCGCATCACGTGCTCGGCGCGCTCCCGACCAGCCGATGTCAGCGCAATCGTGCGGTCGGGCTGCAGCACCACCATGCCGACCTGCTCGAGCCGGGCGACGCCCTCGGAGACCGCTGGGGCCGACAGACCGAGCCGTTCGCTCAGGCGCGCCCGCAGGGGCGGGACACCCTCCTCCTCGAGTTCGAGGACGGTGCGCAAGTACATCTCGGTGGCTTCGCTGGGCTGGTGGCTCACGAGGCGCCTCACACGTCGGAACGGCAAGCGTACCCAGCGGGGGTATCCCCGGTCGGGTGAAGACGGCAGCGGGGCGGGCCGACGGCCCGCCCCGCACGTGTGCCGGTGATCAGTCGTCCTGTTGTGCCTCGCCGCCCTCGCGGTCACCGCCGGCCAGTTCGACCGGCGGGATGTCGGGGGCGGACGGTGAGTCGACGGCGCGGAATGCGACCGTGTCACCCTCGGTGTCGACGTCGGCGACGATCAACTGCCCCGCGGTGAACTCGCCCAGCAGCATACGCTCGGACAGCTTGTCCTCGAGTTCGCGTTGGATCGTGCGGCGCAGCGGGCGGGCACCGAGCTGCGGGTCGTAGCCCTTCTCGGCCAACCAACCCTTGAGCGAATCGGTCAGTTCGAGGTCGAGATCGCGCGCACGCAACTGGTTCTTCACCCGGGTGATCATCAGGTCGACGATCGTCTTCACCTCGTCCTTGGTGAGCGGGTGGAAGACGATGGTCTCATCGATGCGGTTGAGGAACTCGGGCCGGAAGTGCTTCTTGAGCTCCTCGTCCACCTGCCGCTTCATCTTCTCGTACATCGAGTCGTCGTCGGACTGCACGAACCCGACCGCCGGGGCGGTGAGGTTCTTGGTGCCGAGGTTCGACGTCATGATCAGGATGGTGTTCTTGAAGTCCACCGTCCGACCCTGCGCGTCGGTCAGACGACCGTCCTCGAGGATCTGCAGCAACGTGTTGAAGACGTCCGGGTGGGCCTTCTCGACCTCGTCGAACAGGACCACGGAGAACGGCTTGCGGCGGACCGCCTCGGTGAGCTGGCCACCCTCGTCGTAGCCGACGTAGCCGGGCGGGGAGCCGATCAGACGGCTGACCGTGTGCTTCTCCATGTACTCGGACATGTCGAGGTGGATCAGTGCGTCCTCGTCGCCGAACAGGTACTCGGCGAGCGTCTTGGCGAGCTCGGTCTTCCCGACGCCCGAGGGGCCGAGGAAGATGAACGAACCACCGGGGCGCTTGGGGTCCTTGAGCCCGGCGCGGGTGCGACGGATCGCCTTGGACACGGCCTCGATCGACTGGTGCTGACCGATGACGCGCTCGTGGAGGTGGTCCTCCATCTTGAGCAGCTTCTCGGTCTCCTCCTGCGTGAGCTTGAAGACCGGGATGCCCGTCCAGGTCGCCAGGACCTCGGCGATGACCTCCTCGTCCACCGTCAGGACGGTGTCCATACCCTCGGAGCGCCACTCGTCCTCGCGGGCGGTGCGCCGCTCGATGAGCTTCTTCTCCTCGTCGCGCAGCGCGGCCGCACGCTCGAAGTCCTGCGCGTCGATCGCGTCTTCCTTGGCCTTGCGGGCCCGCTCGATCTCGGTGTCGAGGTCGGCGAGGTCGGGCGGCGTGGTCATGGAACGGATGCGCAGCCGCGAGCCGGCCTCGTCGATCAGGTCGATGGCCTTGTCGGGCAGGTAGCGGTCGGAGATGTAGCGGTCGGCGAGTTCGGCCGCGGCCACGAGCGCCTCGTCGGTGATGGTGACCCGGTGGTGGGCCTCGTAGCGGTCGCGCAGGCCCTTGAGGATCTCGATGGAGTGCTCCATCGACGGCTCCTCGACCTTGACCGGCTGGAACCGGCGCTCGAGGGCGGCGTCCTTCTCGAGGTGCTTGCGGTACTCGTCGAGCGTGGTGGCGCCGACGGTCTGGATCTCGCCGCGCGCGAGCATCGGCTTGAGGATCGAGGCGGCGTCGATCGCGCCCTCGGCGGCACCCGCACCGACCAGGGTGTGGATCTCGTCGACGAAAAGGATGATGTCGCCCCGGGTGGTGATCTCCTTGAGCACCTTCTTGAGGCGCTCCTCGAAGTCACCGCGGTAGCGAGACCCGGCCACGAGGGCACCGAGGTCGAGCGTGTACAGGTGCTTGTCGCGCAGCGTCTCGGGCACCTCGCCGGCGATGATGCGCTGAGCGAGCCCCTCGACGATGGCGGTCTTGCCGACGCCGGGCTCACCGATCAGCACCGGGTTGTTCTTGGTACGACGCGACAGGACCTGCATGACCCGTTCGATCTCGCGGGCGCGGCCGATGACCGGGTCGAGTTCGCCCTCGCGGGCGGCCTGGGTCAGGTTGCGGCCGAACTGGTCGAGGATGGTCGAGCCCTCGCGGGAGCCCTGGGCCGAGGCCTCGCCGACGCCGGCACCGGCCTTGCCCGGCTCGCCGCCGGCGTAGCCCGACAGCAGCTGGATGACCTGCTGGCGCACGCGGTTGAGGTCCGCGCCGAGCTTCTGCAGCACCTGGGCAGCGACACCCTCACCCTCGCGGATCAGGCCGAGCAGGATGTGCTCGGTACCGATGTAGTTGTGGCCGAGCTGCAGGGCCTCGCGCAGCGACAGCTCGAGGACCTTCTTCGCCCGCGGCGTGAAGGGGATGTGGCCGGCCGGCGCGGTCTGCCCGCGACCGATGATCTCGGTCACCTGGCTGCGGACGGCCTCGAGCGAGATGCTCATCGACTCGAGCGCCTTCGCGGCGACGCCCTCGCCCTCGTGGATGAGGCCGAGCAGGATGTGCTCGGTGCCGATGTAGTTGTGGTTGAGCATCCTCGCTTCTTCCTGCGCGAGGACGACCACCCGTCGGGCTCGGTCGGTGAACCGCTCGAACATAGGACTGACTCCCACGTCGGGCCTCGGGGAGTCCCCCGGTTGAGGACTCGTGTGGCCCGGACGATCGTAACGAATGGCGCAATGCCGGTTTCCGGTGTACGGCACGGCCGTAGGGGATGACCACAGTCTTAGTGCCTGTGGCGCAGGGACCGACCGGGGCCGAACGGCACGGGCCCATCTGGCCCGGACATGGTCACAACGCACCGGTCGGACCGTTCCTTCCCCGCCCCCGCCCGAAAAGGGGCACCGCGGACACCCGATGCGGGCGGCGCACGGACGGACCCGGCGGCGGCACCTTCGGTCGCCGTGGCGGTGCCCCCGTGCTCCTAAGCTCACCGGCATGAACGCCACCAGGATCGCCACCGCCTGTGCCGCCGTGTCACTCGCCGTGTCGGCCTGTGCCACGCCGGCCGCCTTCGAGGCCGCCACCGCCGACGAACTCGCGACCGGCGTCGAGCAACTCGCCGACGACCTCGAGACCGGGGCCGGATGCGAGGCCATCGAGCGCGCCGACACGCTGCTCGCACAGGCCCGTGCGGGCGAGGACACGGGCGACGTGCCCACCGACGTGGTCGAACGCGTCGACCACCTCACCCAACGCGTCCGCCTCGAGGTGCGCTGCGAGCCGACCGGTGAGGACGTGGCCGATCCGGAGGCGACCGAGCCTTCCCGGGAGGCCGACGACGACGACGATGACGACGACGACGATGACGATGACGATGACGACGACGACGAAAAGGCGAAGGGTCGGGACAAGGGCAACAAGGGCAGGGGGCGGGGGTGAACGGCACTGGTCCGAGCGGCGACGTGCCCGACGAACCGACACCGGTGCAGGTGCACTCGCTCGGTGACGGCCGCTACGAACTCGGCGGCACCCTCGGCGCCGGCGGGATGGGCATCGTCCGCCGCGCGACGGACACCGTCCTGCACCGCGAGGTGGCGATCAAACTGCTGGCCGACAACCTCGCCGCCGACCCCGAGGCGAGGCAGCGGTTCCTGCACGAGGGTCGCACCGTCGCGCGGCTGAGCGACCCGCACGTGGTCGCGGTCCACGATGTCGGCGAGGACGGCGGCCGTCCCTACCTCGTTCTCGAACTGGTCGACGGCCCGAGCCTGGCCGCCGAACTGGCGCAGGGTGGCCCCCTGGACCCCCACGACGTCGTGGCCGTCGCCGCGCAGGCGCTGGCCGGCCTCGCTGCGGCGCACGCCGCGGGAGTCCTGCACCGTGACGTCAAGCCCGGCAACCTGCTCCGCACGTCCAGCGGCGACGTCAAGGTGGTCGACTTCGGTGTCGCCCAGGCCGCCGACTCGCCCGGACTCACCCGGACGGGGTTCGTGATCGGTACACGGTCCTATCTCGCGCCGGAGCGGCGCCGGGGGGCACCGGCCAGCGTCGCGACCGACCTGTACGCGCTCGGCGCGACCCTGGTCGAGTTGCTGACCGGTACCCCGCCATCGATCGAACCGGGACCCGACCCGCTGGCCGGCCTGCCGGCGCGCATGCCCGACGGGCTCCGGCACCTGCTGGCCCTTCTGTTGGAGCCGTCCCCGGGCAGCCGGCCGGCCTCGGCCGAGGATGCGCTCTACGCGCTCGTCGAGGGCCATCCGGGAACGGCGGCCGCCGCCAGCGCCG
>JAGXST010000170.1 GCA_018335555.1 Actinomycetota bacterium
CGAGCACGTCCGGCCCGAAGCCGCCGGTGGCCAACGCGTCGCGGATCGCCGGGGTGTCGAGCAGGTTGACGCGCAGCGCGATGCTCGGCGGCCCCGCCGACGCGACCAGTTCCTCGATCCGGCCGCGCGCCCGCCGGTAGGGCTCGTCGTGATCGGCCGACGCGCCGGGGACCGAGAGCACGATGATCCTCGCAACCCCGGCGTTGGCAGCGGCCGTCGTCATGATCCTCGCCGCGCCGACATCGACCTCGGTGCGCTCGCCGAGCAACCCGCCGCCGACGTGGACGACGGTGTGCACCTCGGCCATGGCCGACTCGAGGCGACCCTCGTCGTCGGCGGTGCCGGTGGCGACGAACGCGCCGGCGGACCGCAGTTGCGAAGTGTCGCCGCTGCCGTAGGCGCGGACCTCGCCGCCCTCCTGCAGCAGACGCAGCGCGATCCGCTGAGCCAGCGGGCGGTGGGCGGATGTGACGAGCACGGGCACGGGCGACAGCTCCGGTCGGGGTCGGGGACGTGCAGGGTGCCCTACCGTGCCACGAGTCCGAACGCTGGGAGCCCGACGTGATCTCGCTGGCCACCGCCCGCCGCCTGCACGACACCGGGCTGACGTGGGTGCCGCACGACGGCGACCGGTTCGTGCTGCCCGACCGCGGCATGGACGACGAGGTGTTCACGATCTCGGAGATGGTGGTCGAGGTCCGCGATGCTCCGGTCGGACGCCTGATCGCGTTCAACGGCACCACCGAGTGGGCACTGGACTCCGTCGAGCAGGCCGAGGCGATCTGGCTGCCGAGCGAGACCCAGTTGCGCGAGGCGCTCGGCGACGCACTGCTGTCGCTGGTCCGCGCCGAGGACGGCTGGCGCTGCACCGTCCAGGTCGGTCGACAACTGCTCGAGGTGGCGGCCGGCGATGCCGAGGAGGCCTACGCCGACGCGCTCCTGCGGCTGCTCGACCATCCCTGACCCACGTCTTCGGTAGCGTCGCCGCCGTTGATGAGGAGGACGTGCCGCGTATGGGTGAACGCCTGCGACGGGTGGCGCGCGGCCTACGTCGACGTCTCAGCCGCCCAGATGCGTCGGAACCGGTCATGCTCGGCCTGGGCGCTGCAACCGGGTTCCTGACCGGCGTGCTGGTCTGGGCGCTGATCTCGGGCATCAACCTGGTGCAGCGGCTGGCCTGGTCCGAGCAGGTCCCGAGCTGGCAGATCCTGGTCGTACCGACCGTCGGCGGGCTGCTGGTCGGCCTGCTCGTCTGGAAGGTGGTACCCGAGAGCGCCGGTGGCGGCATCGTCACGACGATGGAGGCCCTGGCGATCCGCGGCGGCCGTCTGTCACGTCGCATCCCGTTCGCGGGCACGCTCGCGACCAGCGTCGCGCTCGGCACCGGCGCATCGGGTGGCCGCGAAGGCCCGATCGTGCTGCTGGGCGGCTCGGTCGGGTCGAGCATCGGTCAGGCGATGCGCCTCGACGAGCAGCGGATGCGCTCGCTGGTCGCCGCCGGTGTCGCCGCCGGGATCGGCGCGACGTTCAACGCCCCGATCGGCGGGATGCTGTTCGCGATCGAGATGCTGCTCGGAGGCATCCGGCGCGCCGGTTCCCTGCAGGTGGTCGTGGTCGCCTCGGTGGTCAGCGCCGTGACCGCACGGCAACTGGTCGGTGAGAGCCTGCCGATCTTCCAGGCCCGCGGGGACTTCGGGCTGGGCGAGCCGGTGGAGTTGCTGCTGTACGCCGCGCTCGGACTCACCGCGGTCCTGGTCGGCTACGGCTTCCGCAGGGGCGAGGACGTGTTCGGCCGCTTGTTCGGCCGGCTGCGCCACCGCATCGGCGTCCCGTTCACGCTGGCGGCCGCCGGCCTCGGCGTCGGCGTCATCGCGGTCATCTTCCCCCAGGTGCTCGGGGAGGGCTCGCACCTGCCCGGCATCCCCGGCACCCGGGAACCGATCCAGGCCATGCTCGACGGCGGCTTCGGCACGACCTGGGCCGCGGTCGGCCTGTTGCTCGCGCTGGTCGTCGCAAAGCTCGTGGCCACCCTGCTGTCGGTCGGTTCGGGATCCGCGGTCGGCACGTTCGCGCCGACGCTGTTCACCGGCGCGGCGCTCGGCGCCGCCTTCGGCATCGCCGCGACCCGAGCGATCGGGCCCGAACTGGTCCAGCCCGGCGCGTTCGCGCTGGTCGGCATGGCCGCCGTGTTCGCCGCCACCGCCCGTGCGCCGCTGACCGCGATCCTGATCGTGTTCGAGTTGACGGGCAGCTACGACCTCGTGCTGCCGCTGATGCTGTCGGTCGGCATCGCGATGTTCGTGACCGAGATCCTCGGCTGGGAGTCGATCTACCTGCACCAACTCCGCCAGCGCGGTGTCGTCTTCGGCCAGGTCGACGACCTCGACGTCCTGCAGACCGTCACCGTCGGCGAGGTGATGTCGGACCGGGACGCCAACACGGTGTCCGCATCCACCGACCGCGACGGGCTGCGCCAGCGGTTCGTCGCGACCGGGGCGCACGGCCTGGTCGTCGTCGACGAGCAGGGCCGGCTGGTCGGTGTGGTCGCGATCTCGGACCTCGAACGCGATGGGCGGACCGCCGGTGAGGTGTGCACGCGCAAGGCGCTGACCGTCACGGCCGCGGACCCGGCGTTCCGGGCCGTGCGCCGCATGGCCAGCCTCGATGTCGGCCGACTACCGGTCATCGACCCCAACACCCGCGAGGTGGTCGGCGTCCTGCGCCGTTCGGACGTGGTGCGCGCCTACCAGCGCGGCATCTCGCGCAGCCTCGGCGCCCAGCAGCGCGCGGCCTCGGGCCGACTGCGCGACCTCGCCGGGGTGGGGTTCATCGAGATCGTCCTGCAACCGGGATCGCCGATGGCCGACTGCCCCGTGCGCGAGATCGGCTGGCCGGAGCGCAGCGTGCTGACCAGCGTCCGCCGGGCCGGCGAGGTGCTGGTCCCGCGGGGCGACACGGTGCTGCAGGTCGGCGACGAGTTGGTCGTGCTCACCGGCACGCCCGACGAGTTGCGCGACCTCGCCGCCCCCGAGACCGCCGCCACACCCCCCGTCACGCGCGACACCGTGTGAGGCCCCGACCACGCCTACCGCGACAACGTGACGCCGCCGGTGACCGTTCGGCACCGCTGCGGGCCGAGTCCGCGCCACGGTCGTTACGGAACCGGCGGCAACGATGTCAGAGGCGGGGGGTCTCGGAGTAGGTGCCCCAGGCATCCTGGAGGAGGGTGGAGATCTCGCCGACGGTGGCGTCGGCGCGGACGGCGTCCATGATCAGCGGCACGAGGTTGTCGTCGCCGTCGGCGGCGGACCGCAGGGCCTGCATCGCCGTCTCGAGGCGCTGCGGGTCGCGGTCGGCCTTGACCCGCTGCAGGCGCTCGACCTGCCCGCGTTCGACCTCGGCCCCGATGCGCAGGATCTCGAGGTCGTCGTCGCCGTCGTCGATGTGGGCGTTGACGCCGACCATCCGGAACCGGCCCTTGTCGAGCTTGTTCTGGAAGGCGAACGCGGCGTCGGCGATCTCGGAGGTGAAGTAGCCGTCCTCGATGCCGTGCAGGATGCCGCCGAGCATCGTGTCGTCGTCGGAGAGTTCGAGGATGCGCGCGAACTCCTCCTCACAGCGGCGCTCGATCTCGTCGGTGAGCCACTCGACGTACCACGAGCCACCGAGCGGGTCGATGACGTTGGTGACGCCGGTCTCCTCGGCGATGACCAACTGGGTGCGCAGCGCGACCCTGGCGGCGTGGTCGGACGGCAGGGCGAGGACCTCGTCGAGAGCGTTGGTGTGCAGCGACTGGGTGCCGCCGAGCACGCCGGCAAGGGCTTCGATGGCGGTGCGCACGATGTTGTTGTCGGGCTGCTGCGCGGTCAGCGACACCCCGGCGGTCTGGGTGTGGAACCGCATCAGCATCGCCTTCTCGGCGGTGGCGCCGTAGCGCTCCCTGAGCCAGCGGGCCCAGATGCGGCGGCCGGCGCGGAACTTGGCGATCTCCTCGAAGAAGTCGATATGGGCGTCGAAGAAGAAGCTGAAGCGGGGCACGAACTCGTCGGGGTGCAGGCCGCGCGCCTTGCCGAGTTCGACGTAGGCGAACCCGTCAGCGAGCGTGTACGCCAACTCCTGCACGGCGGTCGAGCCGGCCTCGCGGATGTGGTAGCCCGAGATCGACACCGGGTGGTAGCGCGGGACCTCCCGGGTGCAGAACTCGATGAGGTCGCCGATCAGGCGCAGGTGCGGCTTCGGCGGGAACAGCCACTCCTTCTGCGCGATGTACTCCTTGAGGATGTCGGTCTGCAGCGTGCCGCCGAGGTCGGACAGCGCGAAGCCCTGGCGCTCGGCCGCGACCGCGTACATGCAGAACAGCGTGACGGCGGGTGCGTTGATCGTCATCGAGGTGGTGATGTCGCCCAGCGGCAGCCCGTCGAAGAGTGCGTCCATGTCGGCCACGGTGTCGATCGCGACACCACAGTGGCCGACCTCACCCTCGGAGCGCGGGTCGTCGGAGTCGAGGCCCATCAGGGTCGGCATGTCGAACGCGACCGACAGCCCGTGCTGACCGCCGCGGACCAGGTCGTGGAAGCGCTTGTTGGTCTCGGACGGGTCCGCGAAGCCGGCGAACTGGCGGATCGTCCATGGGCGCGTGCGGTACATCGAGGCGTAGACACCACGGGTGTAGGGATACACGCCCGGCGCCCCGATGCGCTCGGGGTCGATGTCGACGTTGTGCGGCCCGTAGAGCGGCTCGAGGGGGATTCCCGACAGCGTCTCGAAGTCGGCGTCGCGCTCGGCGGCCTGCTGGTAGGCGGCCTTCCACTGCTCGTACTG
>JAGXST010000171.1 GCA_018335555.1 Actinomycetota bacterium
TCGTCCATGGTGTCGTCGAGGAAACGGGGCATGACGCCCGGGCCGGATCGGATCGCCTCGGCGATCTCGATCGGTGCGACCACGTCGAGCGTGGAGGAGACGTCGCGTTGGCCGACCGCGATGCCCTGGGCGGTGGGGCCATGACACGCGGCGCAGTTGCGGGTGAACAACTCCAGGCCGTGGGACAGATCGGCCTGCTCCCAGCCGTCCACGTCGGGGATGTCTGGGCCATCACCCGGCGCCAGGCTCTCGACGAAGGCGACCAGCGCCCGCCGCTCGTCGTCGGAGACGTGCGGGTCGCTGCGTTCGAGGCGGTGCCGCGCGTTGTCCATGGGCATGCGCCCGGTCCGCAGCATGAAGTCGACCGACGCGGCGCCGACGCCGATCAACGACGGACCGGAGGACGGGCCGTCGTTGACCAGGCCGCGCCCCCGCTCACCGTGGCAGAGCGCACAGTTGGCGCCGAACAACTGCGCGCCGCGCTCGACCAGGGCGTCGTCCTGTGCCCACTGCGCGCCGAGCCCCTGCTCCTGTGCCGTCGCCGACGGGCCGAACGCGAGGTTGAGTCCGATCGCGATCGAGACCACGGCGAATGCGCCGAGCAACCACCGCACGGCCCGCCTCACACGGCCGGCCGCCGAGGGGAGAGTGTCGGCCGACACGGCGCACCTTTTCGCGAGATCCACGGAGGGGCGCAGCCTACCCACGACGTGGCGATCCCCGGCCCCCGGCGTGGGCCCGTTCGGGCGGGCGCGGCGGCTGGACCGGATGGCAGGCTGCGGGTACGCGACCTCCCCTATCGACGTCAGGAGCCAACCATGATCGTGGCCTTCTCGGTCGCCCCCGTCGGCGGACAACACCACGTCGGCGACGCGGTCGCCGAGTGCATCAGGGCGGTGCGCGAGAGCGGCCTGCCCAACGAGACCAACGCGATGTTCACCAACGTCGAGGGGGAGTGGGACGAGATCGCCGCCCTCATGAAGCGTTGCATCGACATCTGCGAACGACACGCGCCACGGGTCTCACTGGTCATGAAACTCGACCACCACCCGGGCGCGGGCCACGAGCACACCCTCGCCTACAAGGTCGGCCGCATCGAGGCCGCTCTGGACGAACCCACGGACGGGTGAGCCGACGCCGTCCGTCGCTGCGTGGTCAGGCCCGCCCGAGCGGCGACGGCGGCAGCTTCTCGCGGCGCGAGGTGATCCAGGCGCCGGCCAGGACGAGTCCGGTGCCGACGACGGCGAGCGGGTGGACCTCCTCGCCGCGGATCAGCACTCCCGCGACGATGGCGACGACGGGCACGAAGTAGGTCGCGATCGAACCGCGTGGTCCACCGACCCGCCCGACCAGCGTCGCCATCAGCACGAAGGCGAGGCCGGTGCCGAGCAGACCGAGCGGGAGCATGGCGAGCGCGGCACCGAGGTCCCAGTGCGAGTCGGCGATCGCGGCCAGTCCGAACGGTGTGATCACGACCAGGGCGGCGAGCTGCGCCCGCAGCAGCACGGGCAGCGCGCCGTAGCGCTGTTGGAGCGGCACCGCGAGGTTGGCGGACAACCCGTACAGCACGATCGCGGCGAAGACGAGTCCGGTGCCGAGCGCGGTCTCGGCGGTGCCGGTACGGGTCGCGCCCACGGGCAGTTCGGGGAGCGAGATGGCCACGATGCCCCCGAAGCCGATCAGCAGCCCGACCGCCTGTGTTCGTCCCGGCAGCCGCCGCAGCAGCAGCGCCGACCAGACCGCAGCGGTCAAGGGCATCGCGCCGTTGACCATGCCGGCCACCGACGAGTCGATCCACTGCTGCGCGACCGGGAACAGCAGCAGCGGGATACCCATCCAGATCACGCCCAGCAACGCGACCCGGGGCAGGTCTTCGCGCGCGATCCGCGTACGGCGCGCCGCCGGCACCAGCGCCAGCGCGGCGGCACCGAGGCCGACGCGCGCCAGCGAGACCAGCCCGGGCGCGAACGCCTCCAGGCCGATCGCCATGAACACGAACGACGTGCCCCAGATCGTGGCCACCGCGGCGAGCAGCCCCCATTCGGTGGTGCCGAACGCCTCGAGGTGGGTGCCGCTGGTCGTGCTCAGCAGCCGCGAGCGGGCAGGCGAGGAGGCATCGGGGGAGGAGGGCACGGCGGGCTCGAGAGACGTGGCCGAGGCGACTCGGCGGCGAAACCGGCACGGTACCGAGCGCGCGCCAGGGGCAACACCGGTCCGGTTCGCGCGTCCATCGCGCGCTCCGACCTGGTCCTCCGAACAGGCTTGGACCCGGTCACACGACCGGGTTGGGGTGGGCCACACGATGTCCACTGACCGACCGGCCAGGGCCGGGTGGTGGTGGCATGCGCGACGACCCGTCACCGTTCCCCGCGTTCGGCGGCTCGACCTTCTTCTTCCGCCGCCCGCCATCCAGCCGGGCCGGCCTATCCCACGCCGCCACTCCCACTTGTCACCGTTCCAGGAGTTGTCGCATGTCCAGTCGTGCCCGCACGACCCGGACCGCACCGTCGCGCCGCATCGCGGTGCGTCTCGTCGCAGCAGGCGCGCTCGTCGCCGCCACCACCGCCGCGGTCACGCTCGACGCCGCGGCCGACGAACCCGAGGCCGCATCGGGCGCCGTCGTGCGCACGGTCACGGTCACCCCGACCGACCAGGTCGAGCCGCGCGCCGTCGAGGACGTGCCGCTGACCGCTGCCATCACCGAGGCGGTCGAGGCACGCACCGAACTGGTCGCCGTGGCACCCGAGCCCGAGCCGGAGCCGGAGCCCGAGCCGGCACCCCCCGCGGACGACACCGTCGACGCCGGCGTCTGGGACCGGGTCGCGCAGTGCGAGTCCGGCGGCAACTGGCAGATCAACACCGGCAACGGCTTCTACGGGGGCCTGCAGTTCGAACTCCGCTCGTGGCAGTGGGTCGGCGGCAAGGGCTACCCGCACGAGAACTCCAAGGCGGAGCAGATCCGCCGAGCGGAGATCCTGCTCGAGCGTCAGGGCTGGGTCGCGTGGCCGGCCTGCTCCAAGAAGCTCGGGCTTCGTTGATCCGGTCGGGTCCCCCTTCTCGCTCGCTTCGCTCGCTCGTTGCCCCCCGACCAGGTCCGATTCGGTCGGGTCCCCCTTCTCGCTCGCTTCGCTCGCTCGTTGCCCCCCGACCAGGTCCGATTCGGTCGGGTCCCCCTTCTCGCTCGCTTCGCTCGCTCGTTGCCCCCCGACCGAGGTTGGGTAGGTTGGTTTCCGGTCGATGACGAGGTTGGTGCGTGAGGGTCCGCTCGATGGTGACGTTCTCCGCCGGCGCGGCGCTCGGCGCGGGGTGGATGTACCTCAAGGACCCCGAGCACGGCCCCGACCGGCGACGTGACCTGCGTCGCGAAGCGCTGCGCAAGGCCCGCTCCGGCGCGGCCGGCGCCGCACGGGACGTGCGCGTCAGGGGCGAGGAGGTGCTCCTGGCCGCCGTCGCCGGTTTCGAACAGGGCCGCACGCAGCACCAACCGGGCCCCGGTGACGCCGATCGTCGTCTGCGCAGCATCGGCAGCTAGCGTTCGGCGTGGGTCGCAGCGGCCCGGATCGTCGAACGAGCTGGAGCGCGAGCCGTGGATCTGTCGCTGAGCACACGTGGCCAACACCTGCGCCAGGAACTGCTCGATTTCCTCGACACCCACGTCTACCCCAACGAGCAGCGCTACCGCGACGAGGTCGAGGCGTCGGGGGAGCGACACCACTACCCGGCCGTGCTCGACGAACTCAAGTCGGAGGCCCGCAGCCGCGGCTTGTGGAACCTGTTCCTGCCCGCCAACTCTGGGGCGCCCCGCGCCCGGGGCGACGAGCACGGTGCGGGCCTGACCAACCTCGACTACGCCCACCTGGCCGAGTTGACCGGCCGTTCGCCGATGATCGCTCCCGAGGCGCTCAACTGCAGTGCACCCGACACGGGCAACATGGAGGTGCTGCACCTGTTCGGCACGCCCGAACAGCAGCAGCAGTGGCTGCATCCGCTGCTCGAGGGCGAGATCCGCTCGGCGTTCTTCATGACCGAACCCGAGGTCGCGTCGTCGGACGCGCGAAACATCCGTTCGCGGATCGTGCGCGACGGCGAGGACTACGTGATCAACGGTCGCAAGTGGTGGTCGTCGGGCGCGTCGAGCCCGCGCTGCAAGGTCGGCATCTTCATGGGGGTGACCGATCCCGACGAGCAGCCCTACCGCCAGCAGTCGATGATCCTGGTGCCGATGGACACCCCGGGCGTCCGGGTCGTGCGCGACCTGCCGGTGTTCGGTCACTACGACGGTGCCGGTGGCCACCCGGAGGTCGAGTTCGTCGACGTGCGGGTTCCGGCCACCAACCTCCTCGCACAGGAGGGTGACGGGTTCCGCATCGCGCAGGAACGCCTCGGGCCCGGGCGCATCCACCACTGCATGCGCCTGATCGGCATGGCCGAGCGCGCCTTCGACCTGATGTGCGAGCGCGCCATCAGCCGCGAGGCGTTCGGCAAGCACATCGC
>JAGXST010000172.1 GCA_018335555.1 Actinomycetota bacterium
CCTCACCTGCCGACGGCGGGGGATCTGCTCGTGGTCGTCTTCGCGTGGGCGACCGCAGCCCGAGCTGCGGACGGATGGCTGCGGGCCGCTCCGTTCACGCCGATGCCCACGGTCGTGCTGGTCGTGGCTGGGACGGTCGTGGCGGTGTTCGGCTACGTCGCAGGACTGGCGCTGTTCGAAGGATTCGTCACCCCCGCGCTGCCGGTCGAGGTGCCCGCTGCCGTGAGCCCAACGGTGCTCGGGACGATCCTGGCCGCGACCGCCTCCATGGTTGTCGCGGTGTCGCTCGCGCCGGGCAAGCGAGGACAGCGTCTGCGCGTTCGCATCTACGCGTTCCTGCTCTCGACCGCCGCCCCGGTACCGAAGCCCGACGACCAACGAGCGCCGCGCGGCTCCAGCGCGGCCGGGGCGGTACTTGCCCCAGCTGACCGCGGCGAGACCATCCTCCGGGAGCCGGCGCGACCACCGCGGCGATCGCGATGACCGACCGAGGCGACCGCATGGATCACCGTTCCGAGCGCAAGACGGAACTGCTGGCTGACGTCGCGCAAGCTGCGGGCATCATCGCGCCGATGTGGCCGCTGACGAGCTTCGTCGCTGTCAACCCCCTCGGTGGGCTGCAGCATCTCCCGTTCGACGACGCCACTGCGGCGGCTCGACGGTGGCTCGGGGCCAGGACCCATCTGACGCTCGCCGAGTACCGCGCCGCGTACAGGCGAGGCGAGATCACCGATGCCGATCTGCGGCACGCCATTCTCGAGGTGGACTGGACGTTGGCGACCCAGTTCTCGGTCGAGATCGGCAACCACAGCGTCGACGGTGTCGAACTCGTCCGGCTGGACCTGACCATCGGACCGGACAACCCGCCCGAGACTGGCCCTGCCATCGTTGGCCTGGATCCTGGCCTTGCCGAGTCCGTCGACGGCCTCGTGGCGACGTGGTGTGCTGCGTACGTCGACGAAGCTGGCGTCGCGTGGGCCATGCCCGGCCGGGGGCAGGGTTTCTACCGCGCATGGCGACAGCTCGCGTCCCACGACCGGCGCCTGCAGCGACTCGCTGGTCCACAAGGCACGAAGTGGCTCGCCGAGCTTCCCGAGCGTCCAGTGGACGCGCTCGAGGCCGCACTGGCCGAACTCGGGCCGCACGACGACGACCGTGTCGGCAGGCTCCGCAGCCACCTCGGGCGGCTTCCCGGTTGGGCCAGCTACGCACGCTGGCGCGAAGAATGGGCGCCCTCCGACACTCACGCACCGCCATTCCGCCTCGTGGAACTCCTTGCTGTCCACGCTGCGGTGACGGCCGCCGTGTCGTGCGATCGGGATGCTGCTGCCCCGCCCATGCGCGGCGAGGAATCCTCCTCGGATCTGCTCGATGAGCGGGTCGATGCCGTGTTCTCCGCGCTCGGCGGCACACCGAACGATCCACTCGTCGCTTCCGCCGTCAGCGGCGTCCTACGGCAGATCTCGCCCGCCACGCGGAGGTCCATCTGGCTTGAGGCGCACGAACGGAACTTCCGCGACCGACTCCTCGGCCTGATGAGCCGCCTGGACCCTGGCCAGGCGACCGCCCACGCCGACGTGCAGGCGGCCTTTTGCATCGACGTGCGCTCGGAAGGGCTGCGGCGCCACCTGGAAGCCTGCGGGCCCTACGAGACGCTGGGCTTCGCAGGGTTTTTCGGTGTTCCCGTCCGCTGGCGGCCGCTGGGGTCCACCGCGGCCGAGCCGCGCTGTCCGGTGCTGGTGACGCCCCGCCACGAGATCGCCGAGCAGCCGGTTCCGGGCGAGACTCCCACCACCTACCTGGCGGGTCAGCACATCGCGCGATCGGGGCACAGCGCCTTCCACACTGCCAAGGGCGGTCTGGCGTCTCCATTCGCCCTCGCCGAAGCATCGGGCTGGATCCTCGGACCCCTGGCAGCAGTGAGAACGGTCGCACCTTCGTTCAGCCACCGTGCGGCCCGATGGGCACGGAGCCTGAACCGCCCCCCCGCCACGAGTCCTGCAGTCGATGCAGAGCGCGACGGCGCATCCGGGATGGCGCTCGAGGAGCGAGCATTGTTCGCCGAAGCCATCATCAAGACGATGAGTTTGACGCGGTTCGCGCCGCTGATCGTGCTGTGCGGGCACCGCAGCTTCAACGTCAACAACCCCCACGCATCGTCGTACGACTGCGGCGCCTGCGGTGGCGCTCCCGGAGGAGCCAGCGCCCGAACGGCCGCCGCCATCCTCAACGACCGAGCGGTTCGCACTCAACTCGCCGATCGAGGAATCGCGGTGCCCGATCACACGTGGTTCGCCGCTGCCGAACACGACACCGCGTCGGACCGCGTGACGGTCCTCGACCGTCACGCCGTCCCAGATACCCACGAAGCCTTGGTCGCGGAGTTCGAGCGTGACGTCGCAGCGGCCGGCGAGCGACTCTCGCGCGAGCGCGCAGGACGCCTTCCCGGTGACCCCAAGAAGGTGCGCTTCCGAGGTCACGACTGGGCGCAGGTGCGCCCCGAGTGGGGGCTGGCCGGCAACGCAGCATTCGTTATCGGCCCCCGGTCGATCACCAGGGACCTCGACCTCGCCTGCCGCGTTTTCCTGCACTCCTACGACGCGGACGAGGACCGCAACGGGCTCGCCCTCGAAACCATCCTCACCGCGCCTCTCGTCGTCGCCCAGTGGATCTCCGCGCAGTACTACTTCTCCTCCGTCGACCCGGACGTGTTCGGCGCCGGAGACAAGACGCTGCACAACCCGGTGGGTGGCATCGGCGTCGTCCTAGGCGAAGGCGGGGATCTCCAGATCGGGCTGCCAGCGCAGGCCCTTGCCGTCGGCGGACGGCGGATGCACGAACCGCTGAGGCTGCTGGGCGTGGTCCAAGCCCCGCTTGCACGAATCGACGCGATCATCCAGCGCAATCAGGTGCTCCAGGAGCTCGTCGGCGGTAAGTGGATCACCCTCGCCGCACGCTCCCACGGAAACGAACCGTGGTCGGTCCGCACCCCCGGCGGAACGTGGTCGACGTGGTATCCGGCCGACGATAGCGTCGACCACGCCTACGCATCCCTGGAGGTCCCATGAGCTGGGAAGGTCTCACTCCGATGGCCAAGATCGAAGTCATCGTCGATGGCGACCAGGTCCCGGCTGTGCGCGAGCTGTTCCTAGAGGCCGGAGCCACCGGCTACACCGGCGTTTCGGGTGTCTCCGGCTTCGGCCACCACGGCCACCACGAAGGTCGTTTGCTCTTCAACGACCGCGCGGGCCTGTCCATGCTCATCACCGTCGTCCCCGAGGAAGCGGTCAACTCCCTGGTCGCCGGCATCCGCCGCCTACTCGAGGGCCGCCACGGGGTCTTCTTCGTCAGCGAGACACACGTCAGCCGACCGGACTACTTCCGTTGACCATCCGCGCACCAGCCCGCCCCTACTCGGGAGCGCGAGCGGTGTTGGCTACCAAGCACGGCAAGCTGCTGTGCATCGCCCCAGCCCTCGAACAGGCTGGGCTCGGCGTCGACACGGTCGCCGTCGACACCGACCTGCTTGGGACCTTCACCGGCGACGTGCCCCGGACGGCGCCACCTTTGGAGACCGCGGTGGCCAAAGCAAGGCTTGGCATGTCCGCAACAGGCAACCCCATCGGCCTCGCGTCGGAGGGGAGCATCGGTGCCCATCCCGCGGCTCCGTGGATGACCGTCGATCGAGAGATCGTCGTGCTGGTCGACGACGAACGGGGCATCACCGTGGCGGGATTCGCCGCATCCTGGGAACTCAGGGCCGTCGCCCGAACGGTGCACCCTGGAGATGACCTGTCCCGTCTCCTGGCAGACGCCGACATCCCCGCGCACGCACTGATCGTTGCGCCCAACGCCGGATCTCCCGAGCCGGTTCGCAAGGGCCTTCGCCGGCCGTCGGAGATCGCCACGGCCGTCAAGTTGTGTTCGGCGTCATCTCCCGACGGGGCAGCGCAGGTGCAGACGGACCTGCGCGCCCACGTCTGTCCCTCTCGTCAACGGGTCATCCGGGCTGCCGCCGAAGATCTCGCCGCCCGTCTCCGCACCCGCTGTCCAGTGTGCGGATCACCTGGGTGGGGGCGCACGGACGTCGTGCGCGGTGTGCCCTGCCGCTGGTGCGCCACGCAGATCGACCTCGTCCGCGCCGAGATCGACAGCTGCCCAGCATGCGAGCACCGCGAGGAGCGACCCATCGTTCCACACACCACGACCGGTGACCCGGGCCAATGCGCCCGCTGCAACCCCTGAAAACTAGGGTCGAGGCCACATTCTGCGGTGCCACATCCATCACTGTTGAGGAGCAGTGTCTCGCGGTCAAGTGACCTACATGAACAGAGCGCCGCATCAACGTGGGAGCTCCAGGCGTTTCTTACCGCGTGGACCGACGTTGCTGCGAGCGCCGCACTCGGCGGCAAACCCGTCGGCCCGGCAACGGCAACCGAGGACGCGGGTCGGGTCGCGGCCAGATCACCAACATGGTCCACATCTGCGAGCGGCCGGCGAGCCGGCCGGGCCCGGGCGGGAAGAACCTGCGCACGATGGCGGCGTATGTGGAGCCGTTGAGGGGGCACCACGACGATGTCCGGTGACAGCTTTCCAGGCGGAGGGTCGTCGCTGGCAGGCCCTTGCGGGCCGACCGGCATCACCGCCCCGCCTTCGCTGGCGGACGGTGGTCGCGGTAGGGCCGTTGGTTGCAGCTTCACCCGCTGCGGGCATCTTGGCTAGAGTCAGTTCTCCGGCAGCGCTTGGATGCGGACGCGTTCGGCGATTCTGCGCCGCACCGAGAGCACTTCGAAACTGTGGCCGGCGAGCTCGACGCGGTCGCCGACCACGGGGATGCGACCGAGCTGTTCGACGACCAGCCCTCCGACCGTGGTCGCCTCATCGGCCTCGACCTCGATACCCAGGTCCTCCAGGTCGTGGACGGGGAAGGTCCCGAGGACGATGACCGTGCCATCGCTCTCGCAGAGGACCGCTTGGACGTCACGGTCGTGCTCGTCGTAGATCTCACCGACGAGTTCCTCGACCAGGTCCTCCACACTGATGATGCCCTCGACACCGCCGTGTTCGGACACCACCAGCGCCAGCTGCTGCCGTGCAGACTGCATCTCCCGCAGCGCCACGACCGCGTTGAGCGACTCCGGCAGAGCGGCAGCTGGGCGCGCATGGTCACCGACCGTGCCCGACCGTCCCACCAGCCCGAGTACCGAGATCGTCCGGTCGGCATCGTCGAGCTCTTGCGTAAACACTGGAGCCCGGCTGTGGCCTGCCGCAGCCAACCGCTGCAGCGCTTCGTCAACCGGCGTGTCAGCCGCCAGCGCCGTGACCCGCGCGCGCGGGACCACGACCTGCCGCAGGGTGCGCTCAGCAACTTCCAACGCGCCGTCGATGATCTGGCGCTGCTCATCGGTGTAGGCCGGCTGCGACGCGATCAGGTCGCGGATCTCTTCGTTGGTGACCTCCTGGCGGTCGACCTCGGGGTCGCCGCGGAACAGCCGGACGGTGAGATCGGTGGCGTGCGAGAGCAGCCAGATGGCCGGCGCCACGATCTTGGAGATGACCACGAGCGGGCGGGCCGCGAGCAGCCCCCATGCCTCTGCCCGCTGCATCGCCAGCCGCTTCGGCGCCAACTCACCGAACACCAGCGTGACGAACGTCAACGCGAGCGTGATCGTGAAGATCGCCCCCGGACGGGCCGCCCGCCCCAAGAACGACAGCGGCTCGATCAGCGGCTCGGCCAACGCGACCGCAGCGGTCGCCGAGGCCAGGAACCCCGCCAGCGTGATCCCGATCTGGATCGTGGAGAGGAACCGGTTCGGCTCGCGAGCCAGCTGAGCGAGCGCCCGGCCCGCCTGTGAGCCCTGTTCGAGCCGAGACAACTGGCCCTCCCGCAACGAGATCAACGCGATCTCCGAGCCGGCGAACGCTGCGTTGAGGACGATGAGGAACGCGACCAGACCAAGCTGGACGCCGACGTCGTTCACCTACACACAACCTCGAGACGGGCCACTCAGCGTACGACACCCACCCGAGGACGCGGCAGCGACACCTTCGCCGGCACGTCAACCGTCGCCGCAACCCGACGATTCGTCGGTCGGCTGGGGGTCGGCGGACGTGGTACGCGGCGTGCCCCGTGCCGGGCGCGGTGGAGGTCGATCTCGTCCGGGCGCTGATCGACGAGTGCCCGCGTGCGGCACCGCGAGAGGGAACCTGCCGCCCCGGACAGCACGACGGCCGACCTCAGCCAGTGTCCCCGCTACAAGCCCTGAGCAGCGCAACAAAGCGCCCGCGCCACTGAGTCATTGTTCGCTCCGGCCGGGGTCAGACGACGGGCGGATCGTCGCTTGCCGGATCCAGGAAGTCAGCCGTTGCGAGGAGCCGCCGTCCACGGACGGCAAGTTCGAGGGCGAAGCGATCGCGGCCGTCACCGACTGATCTGCCGGTGAGTTCGTTGATGCGGTCGAGTCGATAGGCGACGGCACGTACGCTGAGGTGGAGCCGGCGGGCGGCTGCGGTGGTGTTGAGGGCTTCGTCGAAGTAGGCCTCCAGCGTTTCGATCAGGGGCCCGGCTCCGCCCCGGGCAGCACCGAGGGGCCCCAGGATCTCTTCAACCGTTTCCCGGAGCAGTCGCCGGTCCTGGCTCAGGAGGCGGTAGGGCAGCAGGTCGTGGAAGGCGACCACGGGTTCGGTCAGTGCGAGCTGCCTGGCCATGTCGATCGCGGCGCGTGCTTCGCGGAACGAGCGGGCGACGCCGACCGGACCTCGATGCGGGCGGCCGACGCCGATCGTCCATCCGCCCGGTTCCACCGCCGTGACGAGACGCAGCACGGTCTCACCCGGGGACGCCGCGCTGCCGGCGAGGACGCAGACGAGCAACGCCTCCTTCGTGGCGACGAAGCCGCCGTCGCCGTGCCGGGCCAGCAGCTCACGCTCGACGTGGGATTGCACCGGCCCGGCGTCGCGGACAGCCCGGTCGGTGCGCGCGACGATCGCTTGATGCACGCCGGCCAGGTTGAAACCGACGTGGCTCGCCAGGTCGCGCAGCGACTCGCCCACCGCGACCCCTGCCAGCAGATCGTCGATGAGTTCGCGGCGGATCGCTTCCTCCCGGCGGATCGCCCGGCGCTGCGCGCGGTCGTAGCCGTCACCCAGCGCTGCGGCAGCGTCGTCCGACGCGCGAAACAGGGGCGTGGCCCACGCGCTGCCCACCTCCGCGTCGACCGTGCGGACGAAGTGCTCCGACAGCCGCCACGTGGCACTGAGGTACAGGTCGAGCAGGCGGCGCAGCTCCACGCCTTCCTCCGCGGCGCGCTCGCCGAGCCGCCGAAACTCCTCGAGCGCCCGCTGGCTGAACCGGGCCCCACGGACAGCGCATCCCGCGCTGTCGGCGACGTACGAACCGAGCAGACCTCGAGGTGCCCCCGACTCGTGTGCGGCGGCGGCAACGATGGCCTCGAGCGTTCCATCGTCCAGTGGAGCCCCGTGGGGCCGCATGGGTGCCGAGGTGATGCCGTTCGTCCGAGGTCCGCCGCGAGTGTACGACCAGGTGTGATGGTGTGGTTGCCGGTATCCGGCAACGACGGGCCGTCGGGACGTCCGAAGGTCGCCGTGGGCAGGAGGCGGGAAACACGCGACTCTGTCGGCGTCGCCAAGGAGGTCCGCACCCATGAACCGCAACACCATCAAGACCTTCACCTTCCTCGCCGGCTTGGCCGGACTCCTCGTGCTCGCCGGGCAACTCCTGGGTGGTACCGGCGGCGCCGTCGTGGGCCTGTTCCTCGGTCTCGTACTGGTCGGCGGCAGCTACTGGTTCTCGGACCGCATCGCGGTCCGTGCCGCGCGGGCCGTACCCCTCGAGCGCTGGCAAGCACCCGACCTCCACGCCATGGTGGACGGCCTCGCCGTACGCGCCGGCATCGCCGCACCGCGCCTGTACGTCTCGCCATCGGCGCAACCCAACGCCTTCGCCACGGGACGGAACGAACGGACCGCGGTGATCGCCGTGACGCAAGGCCTGCTGGACGAGCTGACCGCCAGGGAACTGCGTGGGGTGGTGGCGCACGAGATGGCCCACATCGCCAACCACGACATCCTCATCGGTTCGGTTGCCGCCGCGGTCGCCACCGGCATCAGCATGATCGCCAACATGGCCATGTTCAGCTCGATGCTCGGCGGTGGGGACGAGGACGCCCCAAACCCGCTCGCCGTCATGCTCGGTGCCATGGTGGCCCCCGTCGCCGCCGGGCTGCTGCACATGGCCGTCTCGCGCTCGCGTGAATACGAGGCCGACCGCATCGGCGCCCACTTGCTCGACGACCCCACGCCGCTGGCAGACGCCCTCGCAAAGATCGAGGACGCCGTCCACCGCCGTCCCATGGAGGTCGCCCCGGCACAGACCAGCCACTACATCGTCAACCCCCTCACCGGCACGCGAGCCAACTTCGCTCAGCTGTTCATGACCCATCCCCCCACCGGACAGCGCATCGCACGGCTGCTCGGCACCGCCGTCCCAGCCAGACAACCCGACCACGAACCGCACCGGAGCGACTCATGAGATGCCCCACCGATGACACACCCTCCAGCTCACCGAACGCCACGGCATCGAGATCGACTACTGCCCGGCGTGCCGAGGCGTGTGGCTCGACCGCGGCGAGCTCGACAAGATCCTCGACCGCACCGGCGACGACCTCGCCACCAGTGACCGCCGACAGGGACGCGACCGCGACGACGAACCCGGCCGTCACCAGAGCGAGCAGGGGCGGCGAGACGACGACCGCCACGACGATCACCGCAGCGACCGCGGCCGCCCCCGCAAGCGCCGCTCGTTCCTCGACGAGCTGTTCGACATCGGGTAGCGGTGACGACCCGGAGATCGGAGCACCTGGCGTTCGTGCCATCGTGCGTCAAGGGATCAGGACGACGGAGGGAGCGGCCGTGCCGGTGGATGAACTGCGACACAGTCTGAGCGACGCCAGCGCTGCGGTCGAAGCGCTGTCGCGTCGGCTTCAGGGTCGTCTCCTGCATGGCGAGCGCGAGCTGGTCGACCACGTGCGCATCACGATGCGTCGCTTCGAGGAGGTCATGGACGCCCTCATCGCCTACGAGCGCGCGACCGAGCCGATCGAACTCGAGGCCGTCGACCTCAACGACCTCATGGCGACTGCGATCGAGTTCCACGCCGACGAACTTCGACCCGGCGACGAGGTCGACATCGCCCACCTGCCGACCGTCCCCGGCGACAAGGCGTTGCTGCTGGCCATGTTTCGTCCTCTCGTGGAGAACGCGATCAAGTACCGCCATCCCGGGCGAGCGCTGAGGATCGATGTCCGTCCCGAACGGGTCGACCACGCGGTGTGGCGGCTCGTGGTCGAGGACAATGGCATCGGGATCGATCCGGACAACGCCGAGCACGTGTTCGAGATGTTCGAGCGCGGGGACCCGAACCGTTTGCCGGGGCAGGGCCTGGGCCTCGCGGCTGCCCGTCGCATCGCCGAGGCCCACGGCGGCATGATCTCCGCCGAGCCGCAGCAGCAGGGAACCGCCATCCATGTCCTGCTGCCCGGCCTGCCTGACCCAAGGCCAGGACGACCCGGTCGATCATCTCCTCGTGGGTGAGCACCTACCCACGACCGGGGCACGAGATGGTCGGCGGGCACAGTGTCCGCGATCGTACGGCCACCGGGTCAGCCAACGGGAGCAGACATGATCGACAACCCCTACGTGCTGTTCGTCCTCGGTGGTGCGCTGCTCGTGCTCGGCGCGGAACTGCTGGTCCGCGGCGCCTCGCGGCTGGCCGTCGCCATCGGCATCTCGCCCCTCGTCGTCGGTCTCACCGTGGTCGCGTTCGGCACCAGCGCACCAGAGATGGCCGTCACGGTCGGCTCCGCCTACGCCGGACAGGCCGAGGTCGCCCTCGGCAACGTCGTCGGTAGCAACATCTTCAACGTGCTGTTCATCCTGGGTGTGTCCGCGCTGATCGCCCCGCTGGTCGTCGCGAGCAAACTGGTCCGCCGCGACGTGCCGCTGATGATCGGTGCGTCGGTCGCGGTGCTGGTGTTCGCCCTCGACGGCGGCATCGGACGCATCGACGGTGTGCTGCTGTTTCTCGGAATCATCGGCTACACGGTGTTTCTGATCCGCCAGAGCCGCCGCGAAACCGCCGAGATCGAGCGGGAGTACGAGGGGGCCGTCGGCGACGAAGGCAAACCCTCGTCTCCGGCCGTCAACGTCGTGATGATCCTGGTCGGTCTCGGACTGCTTGTGCTGGGTTCGCAGTGGCTGGTCGACGCGGCCGTCGCCACGGCCAGCGCGCTGGGTGTGAGTGAGCTGGTGATCGGACTCACCATCGTCGCGGCCGGTACGTCACTGCCGGAGGTGGCGACGTCGGTGATGGCCACGATCCGCGGTGCACGTGACATCGCGGTGGGAAACGTCGTCGGCAGCAACTTGTTCAACATCCTCGCCGTGCTCGGCCTGGGCGGCATCGTCGCGCCCGACGGGATCCCCGTGCCAGACGGCGCGCTGACCTTCGACATCCCGATCATGATCGGCGTCGCTATCGCCTGCCTGCCGATCTTCTTGACCGGCTACACCATCGCCCGGTGGGAGGCGGGCGTCTTCTTCGGCTACTACCTCGCCTACGTGACCTACCTGGTCCTCGACGCCGCAGAACACGGCCTGGCCGGCCAACTCGCCGCCGCCATCACCTGGTTCGTCCTGCCACTAACCGCCCTCACGATCGGCATCACCGTCGTGCGGCACCAACGATCCCACAGCG
>JAGXST010000173.1 GCA_018335555.1 Actinomycetota bacterium
GAGGCCGCCCGACGCGGGGAGATCTTCGACCCCGCGTCGGGGCGGGTCGTCCGCCACGTGCCGCTGGCTGACGCGGCAACGGTCGACCGCGTGGTCGGCGTGGCCCGGGACGCGTTCGATTCGTGGCGCGACAGCACGCTCGCCCAGCGGACCAGGGTGCTGTTCGCGTTCCGCGAACAGCTCGCGGGTCACCTCGACGAGCTGGCGGCACTGATCGTCGGCGAGCACGGCAAGGTGCATGCCGACGCGGTCGGCGAGGTCCAGCGCGGGATGGAGGTGGTGGAGTTCGCCTGCGGGATCCCGCACCTCACCAAGGGAGACTTCAGCGAGAACGTCTCGACCGGGGTCGACAGCTACTCGATCCGGCAACCGTTGGGGGTGGTCGTGGGGATCACCCCGTTCAACTTCCCGGCGATGGTGCCCATGTGGATGTTTCCGGTCGCGATCGCCTGCGGGAACACCTTCGTGCTCAAGCCGAGCGAGAAGGACCCGTCGGTGTCGGTGCGCATCGCCGAGTTGTGGCACGAGGCCGGCCTGCCCGACGGCGTCTTCAACGTCGTGCACGGCGACCGCGAGGCGGTCGACGCGCTGCTGGTCCACCCCGACGTGGCGGCAGTCTCGTTCGTCGGTTCGACTCCGATCGCCCGCCACGTGTTCACGACCGCCACCGAGCACGGCAAGCGGGTCCAGGCGCTCGGCGGCGCCAAGAACCACATGGTGGTCCTGCCCGACGCCGACGTCGACCTCGCCGCGGATGCGGCCGTGTCGGCCGCGTACGGCTCGGCGGGGGAGCGGTGCATGGCGATCTCGGCCGTCGTCGCGGTCGGGGACGTCGGTGACCGACTGGTGCCCGCCATCGCCGAGCGCATGGCCGGCCTGACGGTTGGACCGGGGACCGACCCGACCTCGGAGATGGGGCCGCTGGTCACCCGTGAGCACCGTGACCGGGTGGCCGGCTACGTGGTCACGGGCGCCGACGAGGGCGCCGAGGTGGTGGTCGACGGCCGCGACCTGGTCGTCGACGGGGCCGAGGAGGGCTTCTGGCTCGGGCCATGTCTGCTCGACCGCGTGACGCCGGACATGGCCGTCTACCGCGACGAGATCTTCGGTCCGGTGCTCTCGGTCGTACGGGCCGACAGCCACGACGAGGCGATCGCACTGGTCAACGCCAACCCGTACGGCAACGGCACGGCCGTCTTCACCGGCTCGGGTGCCGCGGCACGTCGCTACCAGCACGAGATCGAGGTCGGGATGGTGGGCATCAACGTGCCGATCCCGGTGCCGATGGCCTACTACTCCTTCGGGGGCTGGAAGGACTCGCTGTTCGGCGACACCCACGTCCACGGTCCCGAGGGCGTGCACTTCTACACCCGCGGCAAGGTCGTCACCGCCCGCTGGCCCGACCAGGAACCGGCGGCCCCGACCACCCTTTACTTCCCGACGTCCGACTGAGCCTGAGAGGCGACGAGTGAGCACCGATCGTGCGATGTTCATCGGCGGCCAGCACGTCACGGCCGCCGACTGGATCGACAGTTTCGACCCGGCCACGGAACAGGTTCTCGGCCGCGTGCCCGCCGGTGGTGTCGGCGAGGTGGACCGGGCAGTGGCGGCGGCGAAGGGGGCCTCCGACGGCTGGCGCTACACCGCCGCCAACGACCGCGCCGAACTGCTGCACGAGGCCTATGCGAAGTCGATGACGCACCACGGCGACCTGGTCGAGCTGCTCACCCGCGAGCAGGGCAAGCCGCGGCCCGAGCAGGAGGAGGAGGCCGAGTGGGCCCTGACCTCGCTGCGCTACTACGCCGAGCTCGGCCGCAACGGGCTCGGCCGGGTCGTGCCGTCCGCCGAGCCGCGCACGCAACTCAACCTCGTGCTCAAGGAGCCCTACGGGGTCGTCGGTGCCATCGTGCCGTGGAACTATCCGCTGCTGCTGTTGTCGTGGAAGCTCGCCCCGGCGCTGGCGGCCGGCAACACCGTCGTGGTCAAGCCGTCCGAGTTGACCTCGCTGGTCACGCTGGAGTGGATCGAGCGCTGCTTCGACCACTTCCCGCCCGGCGTGATCAACGTGGTGACCGGCTACGGGGCCCAGGCGGGCGAGGCACTGGTCCGCCACCCCGACGTGCGGGTGATCGCGATGACCGGGTCGGTGGCGACGGGGCAGCGCATCGCGTCCGTCGCGGCCCCGATGATGAAGCACCTCCACCTCGAACTCGGGGGCAAGGACGCATTCGTGGTCGCGCCCGACGCCGACCTCGACACCGCCGTCGATGCATTGGCCTACTCGGCACTGCTCAACAGCGGCCAGGTGTGCACCTCGTCCGAGCGCGTGTTCGTGCCGCAGGGCATGCGTGACCACTTCGCGGAGGCGCTGACCGCGAAGGTGTCCGGGCTTCGGCTCGGGCACGGCCTGGACGAGGGCACCGACCTCGGCCCGATCGCCGACGACCGCTTCCGCGACAAGATCGACGCCCACGTCCGCGACGCGGTCGAGCGGGGTGCGAAGGTCACCACCGGTGGGCGCCGGGCCGACCGGTCGGGCTGGTTCTACGAACCGACCGTGCTGGTCGACGTCGACGACGACATGGTGATCATGACCGAGGAGACCTTCGGCCCGACGATCCCGATCGCCTCCTACGACGACTTCGGCGCGGTCATCGACCGGGTGAACGCCTCCGAGATGGGGCTCGGCGCCACGTTGCGGTCGTCGGACCCGATGCTCATCAAGCGGTTCTACGAGGGCGTCAAGGCCGGCACGGTCTGGATCAACGACCCGCTCACCGACAACTACGCCGGCCCCTTCGGCGGCATGAAGATGACCGGAGGCGGTCGCGAACTCGGACCCGAGGGACTCGAGACCTTCCTCGAGACCAAGCACGTGCACTGGGACTTCGACCAGGCGGGCAAGGACTGGTGGCTGCCCTACTGAGACCGTGCGGGGCGTGGTCAGACGGGACGGCTGGCCAGTGCGTGGCCGATGTCGGCCGCCGTCCGGAGCAGCGCCGGCGCGAAGCTCTGCTGCAGTTGCTGCTTCGTCGTCCGGCTGGCGTGCGTGCTGACGTTGATGGCGGCCACGGCGCGCCCGGTCGCGTCACGAACCGGGGCGGCGAGCGAGCGCACACCCATCTCGAGTTCCTGGTCGACGAGTGCGTAGCCGTGCTGACGGACCTCGTGGAGTCGCTGCCGGAGCGCGTCGAGTTCCCTCACGGTGCGCGGGGTCGGGTCGCTGCGGTCACTGGCCTCCCACACCGCGACGACGTCGTCGTCGGCCAACTCCGCGAGCAGCGCGCGGCCGAGCGACGTACGGAACGCCGGAAACCGGGTGCCCAGGCCGATCGAGACCGTCATGACCCGCTTGGCCGGCACGCGGGCGACGTAGACGATCTCGGCGCCGTCGAGCACGCCCAGCGATGACGCCTCGTGCACCTGCTCGCTGAGTAGTTCGAGGTAGGGCAGCGCGAGCTGAGGTACCCCGAACGACGACACGTAGGCGTAGCCGAGGTCGAGCACCCGCGGGGTGAGCGTGAACCGGTCGCCGACCCGACGCACGTAGCCGAGATCCTCGAGGGTGAGCAGGAACCGGCGGGCGGTCGCCCGGTTGAGGTCGGTTGCGCGGGCCACGTCGGCGAGGGTCTGTTCGGGCGTCTGTGTGGTGAAGCTGCGGATGACCCGCAGACCACGCTCGAAGGAGCGGACCGACTCGGTCATCGACCGACACCCGGTCCGCGATCGTGGCCGTCAGTCGGGGACGTGCCCTGGTTGACAGGCGCTTGGGCCGCTGCTTCCATGAAGTTCGTTCCGTGAACATGAGTTCGCAGTGCGAACACAGCCTAGCATCGTGGGAACGGGCCGCACAAGACCGGGTGGACCGCAGGGCGACGACGGAGTAGGCCGTGGGCGAGCGTGGTGATCGTGGGATGCAGGTCCGCCGAGAGGTGCTCGGCGATGTCCACGTCGACGCCGCCGTGGCCGCGACCACCCCGCTCGACGCGCCGTTCCAGGACTACATCACCGGGGCCGCGTGGTCGGATGTCTGGGGGCGCGACGGCCTGGACCGGCCGACCCGGAGCCTGCTGACACTGGTGCTGTTGGCCGCCCTGGGGCACGAGCGCGAGTTCGAGATGCACCTACGGGCCGCCCGCAACACCGGGGCCACCCCCGAACAGATCGCCGAGGCACTGCTGCACGTCGCCGTCTACGCCGGCGTGCCCGCGGCCAACACTGCGTTCGCCGCGCTCAAGCGGGAGTACGGCGGCGACCCCCGAACCGAGGCCGTCCAGCGCGAGGAGTCATCGTGACCGCTAACGAGCACCCGGACCGCTACCGCGCGCGGGACCGGGCGGCCGACCCCCCGCTGGACCATCCTGCGTACAAGTCGACGTCGCTGCGCCACCCGGACCAGCCACCGGTGCCGCTCGACCACACCCTGTCGGAGGTGACCGGTCCCGGGCCAGCGCTGTCCGAGGTGAGCGTCGAGGACGCCGATCTGACCACCAACGCCGGCACGGGCACCGAGGCGATGGGTGAGCGGATCATCGTCACCGGCCGTGTCCTCGACGAGGACGGCGCTCCACAACCGGGCACCCTGATCGAGATCTGGCAGTGCAACGCCGCCGGCCGCTACATCCACGAGGGAGACCAGCACCCCGCGCCACTCGACCCCAACTTCATCGGCCGGGGTCGGTGCGTCACCGACGAGGACGGCAGCTACCGGTTCCTCACGATCAAGCCCGGCGCGTACCCGTGGCGCAATCACCCCAACGCCTGGCGTCCGGCCCACATCCACTTCTCGCTGTTCGGGCCGGCCCTGGTCACGCGCCTGATCACCCAGATGTACTTCCCCGGCGACCCCCTGCACGCACTCGACCCGATCATGGGCTCGGTGCCACAGGAGCACTGGAGCCGGATGATCGGGGCCTACGACCACGACGTCACCCAGGCCGAGTGGGCGCTGGGCTACCGGTTCGACATCGTGCTGCGCGGTCCGGACGCGACCCCGTTCGAGGCCGGCGGCGCAGGAGCACTCGCATGAGCGGACTGCCGCAGACCCCATCGCAGACCGTCGGCCCGTTCTTCCACTACGCGCTGACCGAGCAGGCCGTCGACCGGCTCGATCCCGACGGCCGGGCCGGTGAGCCGATCGTGGTGGTCGGCACCGTCCGCGACGGCGCGGGCGAACTCGTCCGTGACGCCATGATCGAGGTGTGGCAGGCCGACGGCGGGGGCCGCTACCGCCATCCCGCCGACGGGCGCGCGGCCGACGTTCCGAGCGCCTTCATCGGCTTCGGGCGGGTCGCCACCGGAAAGCAGGACGGTGCCTACAGGGTCAGCACGGTCATGCCAGGGACGGTTCCGGGCCGGGACGGCAGTGTCCAGGCCCCGCACCTCAACGTGCAGGTCTTCGCTCGCGGCCTACTGCGGCACCTCCACACCCGCATCTACTTCGAGGGCGCCACCGCCAATGACGCGGATCCGGTGCTCGCCTCGGTCCCCGAGGCGCGCCGACGGACGCTCCTGGCCCGGGCCGACGGCACCGAGGACGGCCAGGCCCGGTACCGCTTCGATCTCGTGCTCCAGGGCGCGGACGAGACCGTGTTCTTCGACGCCTGAGGAGCCGCTGCGTGGCTGAGTTCGTCTCTCTCCGTGATGCCGTCGCGAGGTACGTGCACGACGGCGACACCGTCGCGATGGAAGGCTTCACCCACCTGATCCCGTTCGCCGCGGCGCACGAGATCATCCGTCAGCGACGGCGGAACCTGACGCTGATCCGGATGACCCCCGACCTCGTCTACGACCAACTCATCGGTGCCGGCTGCGCCCGCAAGCTCGTGTTCTCGTGGGGCGGCAACCCTGGGGTCGGCTCCCTGCACCGTCTGCGTGACGCGGTGGAACGCGGCTGGCCCGCCCCGCTCGAGCTCGAGGAGCACAGCCATGCGGCCATGGCGGCCGCATACCATGCCGGAGCTGCTGGTCTGCCGTTCGCGACGCTGCGCGGCTATGCGGGTTCGGACCTGCGCCGGGTCAACCCGAACATCGCCTCGGTGACCTGTCCGTTCACCGGTGAGGTGCTGGCCGCGGTACCGGCGCACCGTCCCGATGTCGGGATCGTGCACGCCCAGCGGGCCGACCGCGCGGGCAACGTGCTCGTCGAGGGGATCGTCGGCGTCCAGAAGGAGACGGTGCTGGCCTCGACCCGCTCGATCGTCACTGTCGAGGAGATCGTCGACGACCTCGCGGCGCCGAGCCCGAACTCGGTCGTGCTGCCCGCCTGGGCGATCGACGCCGTGGCGGTCGCGCCCAGGGGAGCGACCCCGTCCTATGCACACGGCTACTACGAACGCGACAATGCGTTCTACATCGCCTGGGATGAGATCTCCCGGGACCGGGAGCAGTTCGAGGCCTGGCTGGGTGAGCACGTCCTCTCGGCCGGCCCGACGGGAGCCCCGGTATGAGCAAGGGCAGCGACGAAGGGGGCCACGTGGACTTCACCCCGGACGAGTTGATGACGGTTGCGGCCAGTCGGGCGCTGCGCAACGACGACGTGTGTTTCGTGGGTATCGGCGCGCCGTCGGAGGCCTGCAACCTGGCGCGGCTCACCCACGCCCCCGACATCGTGCTGATCTACGAGTCGGGCACGCTGCAGACGCGTCCCGACGTGCTGCCGTTGTCGATCGGCGACGGTGAGCTGTGTGAGACGGCACTCACGACGGTGCCGGTGGTGGAGATGTTCCAGTACTGGCTGCAAGGAGGCCGGATCTCCAAGGGTTTCCTCGGCGGGGCACAGATCGACCGGTTCGCCAACATCAACACCACGGTCATCGGTGACTACGACGCCCCGAAGGTGCGTCTGCCCGGCGGTGGCGGTGCACCCGAGATCGCCGGCTCCTGCCACGAGGTCCTGATCACGGCCAGGCACTCGGCGCGGACCCTCGTCGACACGGTGGACTTCGTGACCTCGCTCGGTCACGGCAGCGGCCCGGGCGACCGCGAGGCGGCCGGCCTGACGACGGCCGGCCCGGTCCTGGTCGTCACCGACCTGTGCCTGCTCGAACCCGACCCCGAGACCCGTGAACTGGTCGTCACCTCACTCCACCCGGGGGTCGACCGTGACCAGGTCGTCACCGCCACCGGTTGGGAGGTCCGCTTCGCCGACGAACTCGCGACGACACCACCGCCCACCGCCGAGGAACTGCAGGTCCTGCGCGATCTGCACGCCCGCACCGAGCAGGCTCACGCCGGTGGGTGAGGGTGCGTGGTCGGACGGGCTGTTCGAGGCCGGACTCGGTGACCCCGAGGTTGCGGCACTGGTCGGCTGGCCCGCCCGAGTCGCGCGCATGGTCGAGGTCGAGGCGGCGCTCGGACGGGCGCTCGCGGCCGCGGGGGTCATCTCCGCTGCCGCTGCCGACGCCATCGGCGACGCCTGCGACCTCGATCGCATCGACCTCGAAGACCTTGCGGCCCGGGCCGCGCGCGCTGCCACGCCCGTCATCCCGCTGGTGCAAGTGCTGACCGAGGGCGCCGACCCGGTCGGCGCCGCCTGGCTGCACCACGGCGCGACCAGCCAGGACGTGGTCGACACCGCGGTGGTGCTGCAGGTCCGCGACGCCCTCGACCACCTGGATGCACGGCTCGCCGAGACCTCCCACCGCTGTGCCATGCTGGCCCGCGAACACGCCGCGACGGTGATGGCCGGCCGCACGCTCGGCCAGCCGGCCGTGCCCATCACACTGGGCCTCAAGGCGGCCCGATGGACCGCTGCGCTGGATCGGCGGCGGGAGGTCTTCGCGTGGCTTCGCCCCCGGGTGCTCGTCGTCCAACTCGGCGGCGCGGCCGGCACCGGCGCCGTGTGGGGCGAGCACGGACGTGGCGTCGCGGTGGGGTTCGCCGACGAACTCGGCTTGGGTCTGCCGGACCTGCCGTGGCACGCAGAACGTGACCGCGTGGCGGATCTCGCCGGCGCGCTCGCGGCGGTCGCCGGGGTCGTCGAACACGTGGCGACCGACCTGGTGCTGCTCGCACAGGCCGAGATCGGCGAGGTGCGCGAGGCCGCCGGTGACGGCCCGGGTTCATCGGCGATGCCGCACAAGCGCAACCCCGTCCACGCGGCGGCCGCCCGTGCCGCGGCCCGGCTCGCTCGCGGCGACTGCCAGGTCCTCGCCGACGCGGCCGCGGGGCATGAGCACGAGCGGGCCGCCGGCGCCTGGCAGGCCGAGTGGGTCGCGCTGCCCTCGGCGCTGGTGCGCACCGCCGGTGCCCTGCGCCGCCTCGACGCCGCCTTGGCCGGCCTCGAGGTCGACGAGGCACGGATGCGTCACAACCTCGACGCCAACCTCGGCCTGACCGGCTCGGAGGCGTTGGCGGCCGCTTTGACCCCGCTGCTCGGGCGCCGCGATGCCCAGGCGCTGGTCGGCGAGTTGGCGCGACGAGCCGCCGAGGAGTCACGGTCGCTCCACGACATCGCCGGTGCGGACGCCCGCGTCGCCGCCGTGCTCGACACGTCCGTGCTCACGGCCACGCTCGCCCCCGAGGCCGCCGTCCCCGGCGCGACCGGCCTCGTCGAGCGGGCCTTGGCGGCCCACGACCAACTCGTCGACCGGCTGGGCGGCACGTGAACGAGCAGACCGTGACGACCGACGACGGCGTCACGCTGCGGGTGCGGACCGACGGGGCGGCCGCATCGCCGCCGCTGCTGCTGGTCAACTCGCTCGGGACCGACCTGACGCTGTGGGACCCGCAGGTGGCGGACTGGACCACCAGCCACCGCGTGGTCCGATACGACCAGCGCGGCCACGGCGCATCCGAGGTGCCCGACGGCCCATACACGTTGGAACGTCTCGGCATGGACGCACTCACCGTCCTCGACGACCTCGGGATCGCGCGCGCCGACGTGTGCGGGCTCTCGCTCGGGGGACTGGTCGCGCTGTGGGTGGCCGCCCATGCGCCGGAGCGGGTGGGTCGCGTCGTCCTGGCGGACACGGCGGCCAGGATCGGGTCCGAGGACGCCTGGCGGACCCGCGCCGCGACCGTCCGGGAGCAGGGGATGGCGGCCGTGGTCGACCTCGTGCTCGAACGCTTCTTCAGCGCTGCCTACCGGGCCCGCGACGAGCCGGGACTGGCGCTGGTGGGCGACGGTCTTCGGCGGGCCGACCCCGAGGGTTACGCGGCCAGTTGCGACGCCCTCGCCGTCGCCGACCTGCGCGGGCGGGCGCGCGACGTCGCTGCCCGGTGCCTGGTCATGGTCGGCACCGAGGACGCGGCGACACCTCCCGCTGACGCCCGGGCGCTGCGGGATCTCGTCCCGGGTGCGGCCTACGCCGAACTGGAAGGTGCCGGCCACCTCGCCAACCTCGAACGCCCCGACGAGTTCGCCCGACTCGTCGCCGATTTCCTCGCCCCGGACCAGGAGCACCACGATGCGTGACGCCGTCATCTGCGAGCCGCTGCGAACCCCGGTCGGCCGCTACGGCGGCATGCTGCGCGACGTGCCGGCCGCAACGCTGGCCGCCACGGTGATCCGGGCCCTGCTCGAGCGCAGCGGGCTCGACCCTGCAGCGGTCGACGACGTCGTGCTCGGCCAGGGCTACGCCAACGGCGAGGCGCCGGCCATCGGACGCGTCGCCGCCCTCGACGCGGGGTTGCCCGTCGAGGTGCCGGGCCTGCAGTTGGACCGCCGGTGCGGGTCCGGCCTGCAGGCCGTCGCCGACGCCGCGATGCGGGTCCAGACCGGCATCTGCGACGTGGTGATCGCGGGGGGCGCCGAATCGATGAGCCAGGTCGAGTTCTACACCGACCGGATCCGGTGGGGGGTCAAGGGAGGCGGCGGGGTCGAGTTGTCCGACCGGCTCGCCCGGGCACGGGTGACCGCGGGCGGTGAGCACCACCCGGTGCCCGGTGGGATGATCGAGACCGCCGAGAACCTGCGTCGCGAGCACACGATCAGCCGGCAACGCCAGGACGAACTCGCGCTGCGATCGCACCAACGCGCCGTGGCCGCCCAGACCGAGGGCCGTTTCGCCGACGAGATCGTCCCGGTCGAAGTGCCGCAGCGGCGCGGCGACCCCGTGGTGGTGGACACCGACGAGCATCCGCGCGCGGACACCACGCTCGAGTCGCTCGCGGGCCTGCGACCGATCATGGGCCGCCAGGACGACGCCGCGACGGTCACCGCGGGCAACGCGTCGGGTCAGAACGACGGCGCCGCCGCCTGCATCGTGACCACGCCGGAGCGGGCCGAGCAGTTGGGCCTGCGCCCGCTCGCGCGGCTCGTGACCTGGGCGGTCGCGGGCGTGCCGCCGGCGACCATGGGCATCGGCCCCGTGCCGGCCACCCGGAAGGTGCTCGAACGGGCCGGCATCGGTCTCGGCGACCTCGACCTGGTCGAACTCAACGAGGCCTTCGCCGCCCAGGTCCTGGCGGTGACCGACACGTGGGGGCTCGATCCGATCGCCGACGACCGGTTCAACCCCAACGGGTCGGGGATCTCGCTCGGCCACCCGGTCGGCGCCACCGGTGCGCGGATCCTGGCCACGATGCTGCGCGAACTCGACCGACGCGAGGGTCGGTACGCGCTCGAGACGATGTGCATCGGCGGCGGGCAGGGCATGGCGGCGCTGTTCGAACGCGTCGGGTGAACGGCCGCACCCGGCTAGCGTCACCGGTGCGGTCGAGCGGGCGGAGCACGGTGGGTCGGATCGTCGTCGGGGTGGACGGGTCGGAGGGCTCGCGGCAGGCGCTGCTGTGGGCGGCGAAGGAGGCGGCGCTTCGGGGCGCGACCCTCGAGGTGATCCACACCTATGCGCCGCCCCAGGAAGTGGGCGTCTCGGGCAGCGCGACGCAGACCGCCCACTACTTCGAGGCCGCCGGCGAGGTCGCCCGCGAACTCGTGGCAGGCATGACCGTCGCGGTCGAAGAGGTCGAGGTGCGAGGCCACGCGGTCGAAAGCCTGGATCCCGCGAGGACGCTCGTCGAGCGCTCGGCCGGGGCCGACATGCTCGTGGTCAGCTCACGTGGCCGCGGCGGCCTACGCAGTCTGCTGCTCGGCTCGGTCAGCCATCAGTGCGCCCAGCAGGCGACGTGTCCGGTCGTGATCGTCCGCTCCGGGCCGCCCGGACAGACCTGACGCGCCGCCGCCAGGGTCAGTGGGCGTCGACGAACTGCCCGGTGAGCCGCTCGTGGAGTTCGGCGCTGTGGTCGGTGAGCCCGGTGATGCGGGCATCGACGCCGCGTGCCGCGAACCTGGCCACGATCGAGTCGAGGATGGCCACGGCCGAGCTGTCCCACAGGTTGGCTTCGGTGAGATCGATCACCACGGTCGGCGTGGTGTCGGTCAGGTCGAACTCGTGCACCAGGGAGTTGGCGGACGCGAAGAACAACTCACCGGTGACGACGTAGCTGCGTGTCGTCCCTGTCGGGTCGAGCACGCTGAACATCGCGGCGTGGTGTGCCGCGCGACGGGCGAAGACGACCATCGCGAGCAGGACCCCGGCGAGCACGCCGTAGGCGAGGTTGTGGGTCATGACGACGACGGCGACGGTGACCGCCATGACCAGCGTCTCGGTCTTGGGCGTGCGTCGCAGGGTGTCGAGCTTGAGGCTGGACCAGTCGAAGGTTGCAATCGCGACGACGATCATCACGGCGACCAGGGCGGCCATCGGGATCATGGCGACGAGGTCACCGAGCCCGATGATCAGGATCAGCAGGAACAGCCCGGCGGACAGCGTGGACAGACGGCCACGGGCGCCGGAGCGGACGTTGATCATCGATTGGCCGATCATGGCGCACCCGGCCATGCCGCCGAACATGCCGGTCACGACGTTCGCGAGCCCCTGGGCGCGCGACTCGCGTCCCTTGTCCGAGGACGAGTCCGTGATGTCGTCGAGCAACTGCGCGGTCAACAACGACTCGAGCAGGCCGACCAGGGCCAGGGCGAAGGCGTAGGGCGCGACGATCTGCAACGTCTCGAGCGAGAAGGGCACGGCGGGGACACCGAGCACGGGCAGCGTGGAGGGCAACTCGCCCATGCCACCGACGTTCGGTACACGGATGTCGAGCGCGACCACGAGGCCGGTGAGTGCGACGATGGCGACCAGTGGGGCGGGGACGGCCTTCGTGAGGCGGGGGAGCCCGTACATCAGGGCGAGTCCGCCGGCGACGAGCGCCCACACGGCCCAGCCTTCGCCGACGAGATAGGGCATCTGCGCGAGGAAGATCAACACGGCCAGGGCGTTGACGAAGCCGGTCATCACGGTGCGCGGGATGAAACGCATCAGGTTGCCGACCCCGAGCCAGCCGAAGGCGACCTGGATCATGCCGGTCACCACCGTGGCGGCGAGGAGGTACTCCACGCCGTGTTCACGCACGAGCGGCACCATGAGCAGGGCCATGGCCCCGGTGGCGCCCGAGATCATGGCGCGTCGGCCACCGGCGATTGCCATGATCACCGCGATGCTGAACGAGGCGTAGAGGCCGACCTTGGGGTCGACGCCGGCGATGAGCGAGAACGCGATCGCCTCGGGGATCAGCGCGAGCGCGACCACGAGGCCGGCGAGCAGTTCGGCGCGCTGGAGGACCACGATCGACGAGCTGCCGGCACCATACCGCTTGCTGGCAGCAAGCGCGAACAGACTGGGCGTGGGCTCAGCCGGTGGAGGCCAGGGTCGCGGACACCAGTGCCTGCGCCTCGTCGAGGATGCGTTGCAGGTGGTCGTCGTCGCGCAGGCTCTCGGCGTAGATCTTGTAGACGTCCTCGGTGCCGGACGGACGAGCGGCGAACCATCCGTCGGCCGTGACGACCTTGAGCCCACCGATGGGTTCGTCATTGCCCGGCGCACGGGTCAACACGTGCTCGATCGGGTCGCCGGCGAGCGTGTCGGCCGAGATGTCCGAGGGAGAGAGGCGGCCCAGGGCTGCCTTCTGCGGTGGTGTGGCCGGTGCGTCCACGCGCCGGTAGGACGGGCGGCCGAACCGTTCGGCGAGCGTTTCGAACCGTGCGGCCGGGTTCCGTCCGTCACGGGCGGTCATCTCGGCGGCCAGCAGACACAGGATGATCCCGTCCTTGTCCGTGGTCCAGGTGGTGGCGTCGTGCCGGAGGAACGATGCGCCGGCGCTCTCCTCGCCGCCGAAGCCGATGGACCCGTCGAGCAGGCCCGGTACGAACCACTTGAACCCGACCGGGACCTCCAGCAACGGGCGGCCGAGGTCGTGCACCACGCGGTCGATGAGGCTGCTGCTCACCAACGTCTTGCCGACGCCGACCTCGGCGGGCCAGTCCCGATCGTCGAAGAGGTGGGCGATCGCGACCGCGAGGAAGTGGTTCGGGTCGATCAGCCCGGACCCGGGCGTGACGATGCCGTGCCGGTCGCCGTCGGGGTCGTTGCCGAACGCGACGTCGAACCGGTCGCCGATCGCCACGAGGTTGGCCATGGCCGCCGACGACGAGCAGTCCATCCGGATGCGGCCGTCGTGGTCGGGCGGCATGAACGCGAAGGTCGGGTCGACGCGCTCGTTGACCACCTCGAGGTTCAGCCCGAACCGCTCGCCGATCGCACCCCAGTAGTCGACCGTGGCGCCGCCCAGTGGGTCGACACCGAGCGAGATCCCCGCCTCGCGAATCACGTCGAGGTCGACGACGTTCGGGAGGTCGTCGAGGTAGCGGGAGCGGTAGTCGTGGGGCCGGACTTCGTTCCGTGCGCGCTCCCACGGCAGCCGCTCGACCTCCGCCATCGAGGCGAGCAGGCGGTTCGCTTCGTCCTGGATCCAGCCCGTGACCGTGGCGTCCGCCGGTCCGCCATGCGGTGGGTTGTACTTGAAACCGCCGTCCTCGGGCGGGTTGTGTGACGGCGTCACCACGATCCCGTCGGCCTGCTGCTCGGGATGGTCGCGGTTGTGGGTCAGGATCGCGTGGGACACGACCGGCGTCGGGGTGTGCAGGTCCGCGTCGTCGACCCGGACGTCCACGCCGTTGGCGACGAGCACCTCGACGGCACTGCGGAACGCCGGGGCCGACAGCGCGTGCGGGTCACGCCCGATGAACAACGGTCCGTCGATGCCCTGCTCGGTCCGGTAGCGACAGATCGCCTGCGTGGTGGCGTGGATGTGGGCCTCGTTGAAGGACCGCCGCTGCGACGAGCCGCGGTGCCCGGAGGTCCCGAAGGCGACCCGCTGTTCGGCGACGTCGGGATCCGGAACCTCGTCGTAGTAGCGATCGAGCAGTTCGCCCACGTCGATCGCGTTCGTGTCGTCCATGATTGGCCCCTGACGGTCGGATGCAGGCTGAAGGATCGCAGTCGCGGCTACCGTGCGCGAGGACGAGCCGAACGGAGTCGTGGTGAGTGTCGTCGTATGCACACCCGGAGGTGCCCAGGGCGAGGTCCTGGCCCGCGCCGGAGCGGACCAGGCGAAGCTGTCCGGCGCCGAACTGGTGCTGCTGCGCTACGTACAGGCCACCGGCGAGGCCGAGCGCGGCCCCGAGTCGGTCGTCGACGAAGCGCTGGGGGACCTGCGTTCACAGGCCCGGTCCTTCGAGTCGAACGGGATCACCTGCCGCGCCGAGGTCGTGACCGGCCCGGGCGAGGACGCCGGACCCAAGCTGCTCGAGGCGATTCGTCGCATCGACGCCGAACTGGTCGTGATCGGGATCCGGTCGCGGTCGCGGGTCGGCAAGCTCCTGCTGGGATCCATCGCGCAGGACCTGCTGCTCGCGGCCGGCCGCAAGGTCCTCGCCGTCCCGGTCGAACCCGGCAGCTGACCGATCCGTGACCGGCGCCCTCCCGCCCCTGCCCGACGGGCTGCGGGTGGTGCGTGCGACGCCGCTGTCGGGCGGTGACGTCGCCCGGTCCTGGCGGGCTGAACTCGACGACGGACGCCGGGTCGTGGTCAAGGCCACGCCGTACGACGCCGACCTCGAGGCCGAGGGACTGCGGGCGCTGGCCGACGCCGGCGCCCCCGTCCCATCCGTCGTGGCCGTGGCGCACGACGTGCTCGTGCTCGACGAGGTGGCCGGTCCGCCCGACTGGGAGGGCCTCGGCGCTGCGCTTGCCCGCGTCCACGCGCGGCACGGCCCCGCCTTCGGGTGGCACCGTGACAACGTCATCGGCCCGCTGCCGCAGGGCAACGGCTGGTGCGCTCGGTCGGGCGCGTTTGTGGTCGAACGGCGGATCGCTCCCCACCTCGACGTCCTGCCCGCCGACGTGGCCGCCCGGCTCGCCGCTGCGTGCGAGGGCCCACTGCCGGACCTGCTCGACGAGCACGACCCGGCGCCGAGCCTGGTCCACGGGGACCTGTGGACCGGCAACGTGGTCGACGGGCGCTGGCTGATCGACCCGGCCGTCCACCACGCCGACCGAGAGGCCGATCTCGCGATGCTGGACCTGTTCGGCACGCCACCGCGGGCGTTCTGGTCGGCCTACGACGCGGTCGCGCCGTTGCCGGAGGGGTGGCAGCGACGCCGCCCGGCGCTCCAGCTGCCACCGCTGCTGGTCCACGTACGGCTGTTCGGCGCCGGCTACGTCGGCAGCGTGGTCACCGCGATGGACGCCGCCGGTCTGCCCTGAGCTCCACCGCTCAGACCAGCGCGAGCTGGGCGTGGCCGCGTTCGAGGTCGAGCAGGACCTGCTTGCGCTCGAGCCCGCCCCCGTAGCCGGTCAGGCTGCCGTTGGCACCGACGACGCGGTGGCAGGGCACGATGATCCCGATCGGGTTGCGTCCGTTGGCGAGCCCGACGGCCCGCGACGCCGTCGGCTGCCCGATCCGCGCGGCCAGCTCGCCGTAGGAGACCGTCTCGCCGTAGGGGATCCCGCACAGCCCCTGCCACACCTGTCGCTGGAACGGGGTGCCACGCTCGAACGACAACGTCACGTCGAAGTCGTGGCGTTCGCCGGCGAAGTACTCGCGCAACTGGGCGGCAACGTCGGCGAACGCCGCGTCGTCGCGCGGCCCGAAGCCGTCGTCCTCGGGGCGGTGCCGTTGCCGGTCCATGTAGCACCCGACGAGCGCATCGCCCTCGCGGACCAGGGTGATCGGACCGACCGGGCTGTCGACGATGCCGTGGCGCATGGAGTCTCCTGGCGTGGCGGGACGGGTCAGGCGGCTGACGAGGCGGGGGACAGGGCGGCGGGCAGGCGGTTGACGGCATGGTCGCCGCTGGCCCACAGGTACTGCACGGCGTAGGCGCGCCACGGACGCCACGCCCGGGCGTGCGCGGTGAGGGCAGCGGGGGAGACAGGCAGGCCGAGCCGCTGCGCGGCGAGCCTGACGCCGAGGTCGCCAGGCAGGAACGCGTCGGGGTCGCCGAGGCCGCGCATCAGCACCACCTCGACGGTCCAGGGACCGAGGCCTCGTAGGGCCAGCAGGGCTGCCCGGGCGGCGCCGCGGTCGGCGCCGGGACCGAGGTCGATCGCTCCCTCGGCGAGGGCGTGCGCCAGCCCGCGCAGCGCGGCGGCACGGCTGGCCGGCATGCGCAGCAGGCCCTGGTCGGCGTCGGCGAGTGCGGCGGCGGTGGGGAACAGCCTGGACAGCCCGCCGTCGGGATCGGCGACGGGTTCGCCGAGCGCATCGGCGAGCCGGCCCGCGTGGGTGGCGGCCGCGGCCGTCGAGACCTGCTGGCCGAGCACCGCGCGCAGCGCCAACTCCTCGGCGTCGACCGTGCGCGGCACACGCCGCCCCGGGGCGTCGGCGACCAGTGGTGCGAGGGCGGGGTCCTCGGCCAGGGCGGCGTCGACGGCGACGGGGTCGGCGTCGAGATCGAGCAGGCGCCGGCAACGGGCGATGGCGGTGGCGAGGTCGCGCGGGTCCGCGAGGCGCAGTGTGCAGGCGACGTGGTCGGCCTGCGGGCGCAGTGCGACGACACCGGTGCCGTGCGGGAGGCGCAGCGTGCGCCGGTACGCGCCGTCGCGCCACTCCTCGACGCCGGGCACGGCGGTCGCGGCGAGGTGGCCGAACAGGTTGTCGGGGCACAGCGGTGTCCGGAACGGCAGCCGCAGCGACACCGTCCCGCTGCCGGCGCTGGTCGCCCCGCGGCGTGCGCGGGTACGCAGGTCGCGGGGCGGGGTCGCGAACACGTCGCGGACCACGTCGTTGAACGAGCGGACGCTGCCGAACCCGGCGGCGAACGCCACCTCGGTCAAGGGCAGGTCGGTGGTCTCGATCAGCACCCGGGCCGTCTGCGCCCGCTGCGAGCGCGCCAGCGCCAGCGGCCCGGCGCCGACCTCGGCACGCAGGTGGCGCTGGACCTGGCGAGGGCTGTAGCCGAGCCGCGCGGCGAGGCCCGGCACGCCCTCGCGGTCGACGACGCCGTCGCCGATCAGGCGCATCGCCCGCGCGACGACGTCGGCGCGGTGGTCCCACTCCGGCGAGCCGGGGCTCGCGTCGGGCCGGCAGCGCTTGCAGGCCCGGAAGCCGGCCTGCTGGGCCGAGGCGGCGGTGGGATGGAAGCGCATGTTGCCCGGCTTCGGGGGCACCACCGGGCAACTCGGCCGGCAGTAGATGCCGGTGGTCAGCACCGCGGTGAAGAACCACCCGTCGAACCGTGCGTCCTTGGACTGCACGGCCCGTACACAGCGTTCCACGTCTTCGTACATGGCCGCATGGTGCTGCGCCGGGTCGCCGACGTCCAGCAGGTTTGCGACATCACCCTGCTGGGGCGAGTTCAGCGGGTGTAGTCGCCACCGACGAGGCGTTGGCCGGGCGCATCCGGATCGGGCGAGCCGGGACTCGAGGACGAGGTGTGTCGCGGCGATGTCGTCCGCGGCCGCATCGAACTCCATGGACCGGCCGGCCGCGTCGTCGATGGGCTCGACGTCGAGCAGGCGCAGGACACGGCCGTCGCGGGCCAGCCGCGGTCGCATAAGGAACCGATCCGTCCCGCCGCGCCGGTGATCAGCACACGCTCCATCGTCGCCTCCCGCGGTCGGTCGCAGCGGCGACGAACGTGCATCCGGCCCGGCGACGGTGGACACTGCCCGCTCCCGGGAGAGGAGCCACGGTGACGACGCGACCGCCGGTCGAGGACCAGGGCGACGATCACCTCGAGGTGGGCCCGCCCAAACGTGCCGCCGCGGGTGTTCCAGGCGTCGCGTGGGCCATGAAGTACGCGGGCGAGCAGATGGGCCTGCGTCGCAGTGTGACCACCCTGCCGAAGCTCAACCAACCCGATGGGTTCGACTGTCCCGGCTGCGCCTGGCCCGAGGCCGAGCATCCCCACCGCGCCGAGTTCTGCGAGAACGGGGTCAAGGCGGTCGCCGCCGAAGCCACGACCCGTCGGGTGGACCGTGACTTCTTCGCCCGCCACCCGGTCTCGGAACTGCGCGGGAAGTCGGAGCACTGGCTGGGTCAGCAGGGCCGCCTGACCGAACCGATGGTGAAGAGGCGCGGCAGCGACCACTACGAGCCGATCGGCTGGGACGACGCGTTCGCGGTGATCGCCGACCACCTCGGCCGGCTCGACTCGCCCGACGAGGCCGTGTTCTACACCTCGGGTCGGACCTCGAACGAGGCGGCGTTCGTCTACCAGTTGTTCGTCCGCGTCTTCGGCACCAACAACCTGCCCGACTGCTCGAACCTGTGCCACGAGTCGTCGGGCGCCGCTCTGACCGAGACGATCGGCGTCGGCAAGGGCACGGTGCAGTTGGCCGACCTCGAGGCCGCCGACCTCATCTTCGTCGTCGGCCAGAACCCCGGCACCAACCACCCGCGCATGCTGGCCACGCTCGAGGCCGCCAAGCGGAACGGGGCACGCATCGTCACGGTCAACCCGCTGCCCGAGGCCGGTCTGCTGCGCTTCGACAACCCGCAGACCGTCCGCGGCCTGCTCGGCCGGGGCACGCACCTGACCGACCGCTGGCTGCAGGTGCGGCTCAACGGCGACCTCGCGCTGTTCAAGGCGCTCAACGCCGGGCTGCTGCAGGCCGAGGCCGACGCGCCGGGGACCGTGCTCGACCGCGACTTCATCGCGGGGCGGACCTCGGGGTTCGAGGCGTTCGCGGACGCGGCACGCCGTCTCGACTGGAACGACGTCGACGAGGCGAGCGGCCTGACGCGCGACGAGATCGCCGCGACGCTCGCCGAGGTGCTGCGCGCCGATCGGATCGTGGTGTGCTGGGCCATGGGGCTCACCCAGCATCGCAACGCCGTCGACACGATCCGCGAGATCGTCAACTTCCTGCTGCTGCGGGGCAACCTCGGCCGCCCCGGCAGCGGCGTGTGCCCGGTCCGCGGTCACTCCAACGTGCAGGGCGACCGCACGATGGGGATCTGGGAGCAGCCGCCCGACACCTTCCTCGACGCACTGCGCGACGAATTCGGGTTCGAACCGCCACGTGACCACGGCGTCGACGTCGTCGAGGCGATCCGTGCGCTGAGTGACGGACGGGCCAAGGTGTTCGTGGCCGTCGGCGGCAACTTCGTCGGCGCGTCGCCCGACACCGCAGCCACCGAGGGGGCCATGCGACGGGCCGCCCTGACGGTCCAGGTGTCGACCAGGCTCAACCGGTCACACACGGTGGTCGGCGAGGAGGCGCTGATCCTGCCGACCCTGGCCCGTCCCGAGCGCGACGTGCAGGCGGCCGGCCCCCAGACCGTCACGGTCGAGGACTCGATGAGCCTGGTGCACGGCTCGGCCGGTGTCCTCGACCCGGCGTCGCCGCACCTGCGCTCGGAGGTCGCGATCCTGGCCGGCATCGCGCAGGCGACGCTGGGGGAGCGCGGCGCGGGCGTCGACTGGTCGGGTCTGGCCGACGACTACGAGCGCATCCGCGACCACATCGCCCGGGTCGTCCCCGGCTTCGAGGACTTCAACCGTCGGCTGCGCAGCCTGGGCAGCTTCCTGCTCCCCAACCCCGCGCGCGACGCCGAGCCGGAACTGGCCACCGAGACCGGCCGCGCCCAGTTCAGCGTCAACGATCTCGAGGTGCTTCGACTGCCGCCGGGGCGGCTGCTGCTGCAGACCATCCGCAGCCACGACCAGTACAACACCACCATCTACGGCCTCGATGACCGTTACCGCGGCATCAAGCAGGGGCGACGCGTCGTGTTCGTGCACCCCGACGACCTCGCCGCGCGCGGCCTCGCCGACGGGGACCTGGTCGACCTCGTCGGCGAGTGGGAGGACGGCGTGGATCGGCGGGCCGAGGCATTCCGGATCGTTGCGTTCCCCACCGCCCGCGACTGTGCGGCGGCGTACTTCCCCGAGACCAACGTGCTGGTACCGCTCGACTCGACCGCTCGAGGCAGCAACACGCCGACCTCGAAGTCGATCGTGGTCCGGCTCGAGCCCGTGACCGTCGGAGGCCCGGCATGAGCACGTCGACGACCATCAGGGTCCGGTTCCACGAACTCGACCCCAACGGCCACGTCAACCACGGCGTCTACGCCAACTACTTCGAGACTGCCCGCATCGAACTGCTCGACGCCCTCGGGTTCGGGCCCGACGTGTTGGCGCAGCGTGGCGTCCACCTCGTGGTGGTGGAGTTGCGCATCCGCTTCAAACGGCCGGCACGCGCCGGCGACACGTTGACGGTGCGGACCTCGATCAAGGAACTGCGGCGCGCCTCGTCGTGGTGGTCCCAGCAACTCCTCGACGAGGCCGGCGGGGTCGTCGCCGAGGCCGAGGTGCGCTCGACGGCGACCAACCGCGAGGGCCGCCCGATCCCGCCGCCATCGGACCTGGCCGAGAAGCTCGCCACGCTGCAGCCGTAGCCGCCGGGCTCAGACCAGGGAGAGGTACAGGTCCGCGGTGCGGGCGGCGATGGCGTCCCAGCTGAACGACTCCTCGACCCGTGCCCGGCCGGCCCGGCCCATGGCTGCGGCCGTCCCGGGGTCGTGGAGGCAGGCGGCGACCCGTGCAGCCAACTCGTCGGCGAACGCGGCCGGGTCGGCGGGGCTGCCGAGTTCGTCGTCGCCGGGCTCGAAGCCCACCAGCCAGCCCGTCTCGCCCGGCACGACGATCTCGGGTATGCCGCCGACGGCGCTGGCCACGACCGGTAGTTCGCAGGCCATCGCCTCGAGGTTGACGATCCCGAACGGCTCGTAGATCGAGGGGCAGACGAACACCGCCGCGTGGCTGAGCACCTCGAGCATCTGCTCGCGGGGCAGCATCTGTTCGATCCAGACCACGTCCACCGGCGCCGAGGCGAGCGCGGCCACCCTGGCGCGGAACTCCTCGGCGATCTGCGGCGTGTCCGGGGCCCCGGCGCACAGCACCAACTGCGTGCCGGCCGGCAGCCGCTCGGCCATGTCGAGCAGGTGGGTCACGCCCTTCTGGCGCGTGATGCGTCCGACGAACACCGCGTAGGGACGGTCGGCATCGATCCCGTTGTCGGTCAGTGCGTCCTTGCCGTCCACGCGGTACCAACGGGTCGGATCGACGCCGTTGTGGATGACCTGTACCCGCGCCGGATCGAGGGCGGGATAGCAGGCCAGCACATCGTGGCGCATCCCGTGGGAGACCGCGATCACCGCGTCCGCCCCCTCCAGTCCGGTTCGCTCGCACCAGCCCGACAGCGCATAGCCGCCACCGAGCTGTTCGCGCTTCCACGGTCGCAGCGGCTCGAGGCTGTGTGTGGTCACCACGTGCGGCACGCCGTACACCAGCTTGGCGAGGTGCCCGGCCAGGTTCGCGTACCAGGTGTGGCTGTGCACGAGATCGACGCCGGCCAGCCCGGCGGTCATCGCGAGGTCCGCCGAGATCGTGCGCAGTGCGGCGAGTTCGGGTGCGTCGCCCGCGAGCGCGTCCCACTCGCGGTAGGTGCCGGCGACCAGCGGGTCGGTACGTGGCGCGCCGAAGCAGTGCACCTCGAGGTCGATCAGGCCGTCGAGGGCACGGGCGAGTTCGGCGACGTGGACCCCTGCACCGCCGTAGACCTCGGGCGGGTACTCCTTGGTCAGCAGCCCGACGCGAGGAGCGCTCACGCCTCCGTCCCCTGCGGTGCGGGAACCACGTCGTTCTTTCCGATCACGACGATGCCGCCCTCGGAGACATGGAAGCGGGCGCGGTCCTCGGCCTCGTCGACCCCGATGCGCGTGCCGGGCGGGACCACCACGTTCTTGTCGATGATGGCATTGCGGATCACCGCGCCGCGACCGACGTCGACGCCGTGCAGGAGGACCGAGCGTTCGACCAGCGCCCCGGTATGCAGGTGCACCCCGGGCGAGAGCACCGATGCGCGGACCGTGGCGCCCGACACGACCACCCCGGAGCACACCATCGAGTCGGTGGCGGCGCCGCGGCGGTCCTCGGTGTCGAAGACGAACTTGGCGGGTGGCAGCGGGTCGTGCCAGGTGTAGATCGGCCAGTCGAGGTTGTAGAGGTTGAAGATCGGGTGTACCGAGATCAGGTCCATGTGGGCGGCGTGATAGGAGTCGATGGTCCCGACGTCGCGCCAGTAGCCCCGGTCGCGGTCGGTCGAGCCGACCACGTCGTTGTCGCGCACGAAGTCGTGGACGGCAGCCTCGCCGCGCTCGACCATCATCGTGATGATGTTGCCGCCCATGTCGTGGGCGGAGTCGTCGTCGAGGGCGTCCACGCCCAGCGCATCGATCAGTGCCTGCGTCGTGAACACGTAGTTGCCCATCGACGCGTACACGCTGAACGGATCGTCGGCCAGACCCTGCGCGTCGGTCGGCTTCTCGCGGAAGGCGCTGATCCGCCCGTGTTCGTCGGCGTCGATGACCCCGAACGCGTTGGCCTGCTCGATCGGCACACGCAGCGCGGCGACGGTGACCCCCGCGCCGCTGGCGATGTGGGCGTCCACCATCTGTGCCGCGTCCATGCGGTAGAGGTTGTCCGCGCCGAAGACGCAGATGTAGTCGGGCTTCTCGTCGCGGATGATGTTGAGGTTCTGGTAGATCGCGTCGGCCGAGCCGGTGAACCAGCTCCTGCCCGTGCGCATCTGGGCCGGCACGGGACTGACATAGTTGCCCAGCAGCGGCGACATCCGCCACGTCTTCGCCAGGTGCATGTCCAGGCTGTGGCTCTTGTACTGGGTCAGCACCACGATGCGTCGGTAGCCGGAGTTGACGAGGTTCGACAGCGCGAAGTCGACCAGGCGGTAGTTGCCACCGAACGGCACCGCCGGCTTCGCACGGTCGCGTGTCAGCGGGTACAGCCGCTTTCCCTCACCACCCGCAAGCACGACCCCCATCACGTTCGGACCGCGCGCCGCCATCACGTGTCGCCTCCCGCTGGTTGTGTACCGAGACTAGGGCGCGCACTAGCGTCCGCGCAGTCCCCGGAGCGGTGGCCCCGGGTGGGAGCCGAGGTGAGCCGATGGGCGTTGCCGAAACCGCCTCGCTGCTGTTCGTCCTGCCGGTTGCGGGGCGCGGCTCGATCTGGACCGGGACGTCGACCACGACCGACGCCGTCGCGGTCGCCGACGGGCGCATCGTCGGGCTCGGCGACGATGCCCGCGATCTGCGCGGGCCGGGCACCGAGGTCGTCGAACTACGGGATCAGGCCCTGCTGCCCGGGTTCCGCGACGGCCATCTGCACCCGCTCAACGGTGGCGCTGAGACCCTCGACTGCGACCTGGTCGACAGCGCCGACGTCGACGAGGTGCTCTCGCGGCTGGCGCGGTTCGTCGCCGACCACCCCGACCCGGCGGCGACGCCGTGGGTGCTCGGCTGGGGCTACCCGCCCGAGATCCTGCCGGGCGGCGTCGGCAGCGCGGCGCTGCTCGACACGGTGGTCGGGGACCGGCCGGCAGCCCTGTGGTCCTCGGACCATCACATGGTGTGGGTGAACACCCGCGCGTTGCAGGTCGCGGGGATCACCGCCGCGACGAACGATCCACCGCGCGGCACCGTCGTGCGCGACGTCGACGGTCACCCGGTCGGCACCCTGCTCGAGGAGGCCGAGCACCTGCTCGACGAGGTCATGCCGTCCCGCGGCGTGGAGAAGGAGGCCAGAGGACTCGGGGTCGGCCTGCAGCGCATGGCCGCAGCCGGGCTGGTGTTCGGACAGGACGCGTGGTGCGTGCCCGGGATGCTCACCGCCTACCGGCGGGTCGCCGACGCCGGCCGCCTGACGGCCGACCTCGACCTCGCCTGCAAGGTCGAGGTCGACCGCTGGGCAGACCAGGTCGCGGTCTTCGAGGACCTGCGTCGCGAGGTCGAACGCGACCAGGCCCGACGGCGCGCGGACGAGGTGCCAGGGGGACGGCTGACGGCGACGACGGTGAAGTTCTTCGTCGACGGCGTCATCGAGGGCGGGACCGCCGCCATGCTCGAGCCGTACCTGCCGCTCGCCGGCTCGGTGGGCTCCGGGAGGGATGCCGGCCCGGTGGGCTCCGGGAGCGACAACGGGTGCGGGGATGCGCACGCTCACGGCATCGCCAACTGGGACCTCGAGGAGTTGACCCGGGCGGCGACGGCGATGGACGCCGCAGGTTTCCAACTGCACCTGCACGCGATCGGTGACGCGGGCATCCGGCTCGCGCTCGACGCGATCGAGGCCGTCGCGCGACACAACGGGGCCCGTGACCGCAGACCTGTGATCGCGCACACGCACCTGGTGCACCCCGACGACCTGCCCCGCTTCCGCGAACTCGGGGTCGTGGCCAACTTCGAACCCTTGTGGGCGCAGGACAACCAGATCATGCGCGAACTCACGGTGCCGCGGCTCGGGGAGCGACGAAGCCGCTGGCAGTACCCGATCGGCTCCCTGGTGCGTGACGGCGCGCCCGTCTCGTTCGGCAGCGACTGGCCCGTCTCGTCGCACGAGCCACTCGACGGCATCGCGGTCGCCGTGACACGTCGGGCACCGGGCGCCGCCGCCGACGAGGGGTTCCTGCCCGAGGAGTGCATCGACCTCGATGCCGCGCTGGGGGCCTACACCCGCGGCACGGCCTACCAGGCCGGCGACGAAGCCGACGCCGGCACGATCGCCGTCGGGCAGCGGGCCGACCTCGTCGTCACCGCCCAGGACGCGGTGCGGGTACCCCCGCGCGAGTTCGGCGACATCGAGGTGGACGGCACCTGGCTGCGGGGCCGCCGGGTGTACGCGCCGCCGACCTGACGGCACATCGCCGTTGGCGCCGGTGGCCATGGAGCCCGATCGGGTTCGGAAACGGTCGGCGCGACTCCCTAGGCTCGCGCCGGTCGGAGCGGTAGGTGTCGAGGGAGGCGTGGCCATGGCGGACCAGATCGTCGAGAAGATCAACAAGGTCGGCATCGTCGGCTGCGGGACCATGGGCTCGGGTATCGCCGAGATCGTGGCCCGCAACGGCTTCGACGTGGCGTTCGTCGACATCGACGGTGCTGCCGTCGACGCCGGCTTCGCCCGCATCCGCGGTTCGCTCGACCGCCAGGTCGAACGAGGCCGGCTCGAGGAGTCCGAGCGCGACGAGATCCTCGCCCGCATCCAGGGCGACACCGCGATGGAGGCGCTCGGTGACTGCGACCTCGTGATCGAGGCGGTGCCCGAGGTGCTCGAGGTCAAGCAGGAGACCTTCCGCAGGATCGACGAGGTCGCCCGCCCCGACGCGATCATCGCGACCAACACCTCGTCGCTGCCGGTGATGGACATCGCCGTGCACACCCGTCGACCCAACCGGGTGCTGGGGTTCCACTTCTTCAACCCGGCGCCGGTCATGAAGCTGATCGAACTGGTGCGGACCGTCGTGACCGACGAGACCGTGGTGGCCACGGCCAGCAACTTCGCCGCGACGATCGGCAAGTCACCCGTCGTCGTCGGCGACCGCCGAGGGTTCATCGCCAACCAGTTGCTGTTCCCCTACCTCAACCAGGCCGTGTGGATGGTCGAGGGCGGTTATGCGACCAAGGAGGACGTCGACGCCGCGATGCGGTTCGGCGCCGGCCTGCCGATGGGGCCGATCGCGCTGACCGACCTGGTCGGCATCGACACCTTCGTCGGCATCATGGACGCGATCCACGCCCAGTTCGACGACACGCGCTTCGCGCCCCGACCGCTGCTCGGACAGCTCGCCGCCGCCGAGTTCACCGGCCGCAAGGCGGGCCGCGGCTTCTACACCTAC